>CAZGTQ010000343.1:0-3177 GCA_964528575.1 uncultured Planctomycetaceae bacterium
CGTCGCGCCGCGAGCACGTGCACGCGTACGCGCGGCCCTCGGCGAGCAGACGCTCGAGCGCCGCGCCGATCGCGCCCGTATCGTCCGACTGGCGCAGCGGACCGACGTCCCAATCGAGCCCGAGCCACTCGAGATCGCGCAAGCACGACTCGTACGCTCCCGCGCGCACGCGCCCCGCGTCGAGATCCTCGACGCGCAGCACGACGCGTCCGCCGCGCGAGCGCGCGTGCCACCACGCGAGCAGGAACGAGCGCGCGTGCCCGACGTGCAGATGCCCGGTCGGGCTCGGCGCGAGCCGACCGACGGAGAGAGGGGGAGCTCCGCTCACGGCGCGGCGCAGGATAACGCAGGCGTGCTGCGTTCCACGGCGGCGTCGTCCACGTTCCTGTCTCGAGCGGCGGCGCGCACTCGTTCACTCTCGCCGCGGGCCTCGAGCACCTCGTCCACGTTCGTCGTCTTGCGCCCGGACCACGCGTTCGCGGTGATCGACCCGGCAGCTCCTCGCCGTGCGGCGCGAGGAGTTGCTCCTCGTCGTCGAGACGCAACACCGGTCCGCTCCTCCAGGGCGGACTCGTGGACCGGCGCTCGCTGCCGTGGGCGGGACCGTTTTACACGGCCAGGCGGTGACCCACCGCGCCAGTCGTGATAGGCGCGTAAAACGGTTCGCACCTCGTGATCGACGTACAACCGACGGTCGTGCTCTGCGCGAACGAGCGATCCGAGGACGCTGGACCTGCTCTCGTGGCGCGCTCGCGCGCCGGAAGAATCGAAGGAGGGTTTCGATGGACCTGTCCGCTTCCCGTCGCACCGCGGCGCTCGCCGTCCTGGCCGGTCTCGCCGCGCCGGCGCTCGCGCAGACCTACACGGAGAGCCAGACGCTGTCGGCGAGCGACGGCGTGCCGCAGAACGTCTTCGGCGGCGCGCTCGCGGTCGCCGGCGATCGACTGGTCGTCGGCGCTCAGGGCGACGACGCGGGCCCGCTGGTCCTCTCCGGTGCCGCCTACGTCTTCGTCCGCGAGGCGAGCGGATGGACGCAAGAGGCGAAGCTCGTCGCGAGCGATCCGTTCCACTCGGCTACCTTCGGCGGATCGCTCGACGTCCAGGGCTCGACCGCCGTCGTCGGCGCACGCGGCGCCCGGACCGCGGGAGTGCCGACCGGCGCGGGCTACGTCTTCGAGCGGGGGGCCGGCGGATGGGCTCAGACCGCCCGCCTCCTTCCGGCCGCGACCGCCCCGTACCTCGAGTTCGGCGCGTCTGTCGCGCTCGACGGAGACGTGCTGGCGATCGGATCGAGGGGGTTGCCGAGCCCCTCCGCCTACGACTTCTCGGGGGCGGTGCACGTGTTCGAGCGCGGGCCGAGCGGTTGGGTCGAATCGGCGCTGCTCGTCGCCGCCGACGCTGCGGTCGGCGCGGAATTCGGCCGCGCCGTCGCGCTCCAGGGCGACCGTCTGCTGATCGGCGCCAAGCGTGCCGACGGTCGCGGCGCGGCGTACGTCTTCGAGCGCGACCCGAGCGGCTGGACGCAGCGCGCGAAGCTGACCGCCCCCGACGGGCTGCCGGACGACCTGTTTGGCCTCAACGTGGCTCTCGAGGACGACGTCGCCGTAGTCGCGGCGCCGTTCTGCGACACGCCGGTGGTCAAATCGGGCGCAGCGTACGTGTATCGGCGCAGCACGAGCGGCGTGTGGGGCTTCGAAGCGAAGCTGCAGCCGGCTTCCCCGCAACCCTACGCCACCCATGCGGGCGACGTCGCGATCCTCGGAAGTGATCGCGTCGCTTTGACTGCGACGAGCGAGCAGACGACCTACGTGTTCGGGCGCGTGCCGGGGACGGCACAGTGGACGGAGCTCGCGCGGCTGGTCGCCACGGACGCGCTGCTCGACAGCTTCGGCATGAAGCTGGCGACGGAGGACGGGCGCGTGTTCGCCGGCTCGAGCGGCAACAACGAGACGCCCGGCTCCGTGTTCGTCTACGAGCCGAAGGCTGTCGCGGACGTCGCCGAGCTCTCGGTCGCGTTCGGCGGCTCGCAGAACGTCGCGGTCGAGGCGGGCCCCGGCTACGGCAACGACGCGTATCTCGTGCTCGGCTCGCTGACGGGAACTGCGCCTGGCCTGCAGCTCGGCAACGTCCAGGTGCCGCTCAACGTCGACATCTACACGTTGATGACGTTCCTCGCGCCGAACGCGCCGCCGCTCGGCAACTCGTTCGGCCTGCTCACCGACTTCGGCGCCGCCGTGGCGTCGTTCTCGCTGCCGCCCGCGGCGCCGCCCGCCCTCGTCGGCTTGCAGGTCGCGCACGCCTACCTCGTGATCGAGACCGCTCCTCAGGCGCGCGTGCGCGCGGCGAGCAATCCGGTGCTGCTCGACTTCTTGCCGTAGGCCGGACGCCGGCGCGAATGCCCCGCTCCGAGCACGCTCGGACGACGCTGCGGTGCGAAGCGCGCGGCGTCAGCAACCCCGCTCCGCGTCGACTCGTTCCCTGACCCGACGTCTCCCTTGGATGAGGCCGCCCATGACGACTTCGTTTCGCGTCGCTTTCGCTCTTGCGCTCCTCGGTCTCGTCTCGAACGCACAGACGACGACGGTCACCGACAAGCTCTTCGACCCCGCGCCCGTCGCGTTCATCAACGGGTTCGGTTCCGACGTCGCGATCTCGGGCGAGCGGATGATCGTGGGAGCG
Organism: uncultured Planctomycetaceae bacterium; assembly: GCA_964528575.1. Lineage (GTDB taxonomy): Bacteria > Planctomycetota > UBA1135 > UBA1135 > CAZGTQ01. Next base: position 2,680 of record CAZGTQ010000343.1, read on the forward strand.
TTCACCCAGACGCAGACGACCACGTACTTGTTCGAGGGCGCTGCGCACGTCTTCGTGCGGACGCCCGCGGGCTGGGCCCATGAGGTCGAGCTCACCGCTCCCGATCCCATCGCTACCGGCTGGTTCGGCTACGACGTCGAGTTGGAGGGCACGCGCGCCGTCTCGCTCCGGGCGCACGGCCAGCCCGTGTCGACGTTCGGAGCCGTCTACGTCCACGAGCGCGACGCGAGCGGCTGGAGCCTCGCCGCCAAGCTGGTCCCGTCGGCGCCCCTGTACCTGGGCTCGATCGCGCTCGACGGCGATCGGATCGCGGTCGGAGCGCCTTTTGCGAGCCCCGGGCTTGGGGAGCAAGGCGTCGTCTCGATCTTCGAGCTCGGCCCCGGCGGTTGGTCGGAGGTCGCGGTGCTGAGCCCGAACGCCCCGATCGCGCAGGAGCGCTTCGGCGCGAGCGTCGCGCTCGAAGGCAATCGGCTGATCGTCGGCGCGGCCGGCGAGACG
>CAZGTQ010000344.1:0-10742 GCA_964528575.1 uncultured Planctomycetaceae bacterium
GGCGCGGCGCGGCGGCGGGACGGCGCACGGCGCCGGCCGGCCGGAACCGGCGGCCGGCGGTCAAGCCGCGGCCGGCCGAGGCCGATAGGGGCCCCGGGTCCGCCCGGGCGGCGGTCCCGTAGCCCGCGATGCGGGCCCAGGTCCCCGAGGAGACACTCCGCCATGCAATCCACCACCCGTTCGGGCTCCGTCTGGGGTCCGCTCGTGCTCGCCGCGCTGGCCGCGGCGTGCGCATCGACCGACGGCACGAGCGATACCGTCGAGAACGCCCAGTGGCTCGAGCCGTCGCCGCTGCTCGAGCAGCAGATCGCGGACGAGGCCCAGCGGCTGCCGTGGACACACGGCATCGAGCACCTCGAGCAGATCCGCTGGTTCGCCTCGGTCGGCGAGCCCGCCTATCCGGTGCTGCTCGGGCTCGCGGCCGATCCGCGCGACCACGTGTCCGCCGCCGCGCTCGCCGCGCTGGGCGCGACCGCGGACCCGCGCCTCGTGCCGCAAGTGCAGGCGCTCCAGTGGGGGCCCGGCCGGGGCGAGGAGCTCCAGCTCGAGCGCTCGCGCACGCTCGTGCGCCTGGGCGACTGGAGCGCGATGCCGCCCCTGATCGCGGGCCTCACCCACGAGCGGGTGCGCATCCGGGCGCTGTGCGACCAGGCGCTCTACGAAGCGACCCGCCTGCGCTTCGACTACGACCCGCGCGCCGACGAGACGGAGCGCGAGAAGTCGATCCGGCGCTGGGAGGAGTGGTGGCTCGCGCGCACCGGCGAGGGCCTCCTGCTCACGGACAATTGACGTCGCCGCGACAATCGACGTCGCCGGACGGTGCAAAAGGCGCGCGGGTGCGTTCGGTCCGCTCGCGCGTCCCGCTGGCTGGGGACGTGGGCGCCGTCATCGCAGGGCCACGCGCGGGCCCGAGTCGCGCCGGGGGCGTGTCAGGCCCGGCTCTCGTCGCGCGCGCGCAGGCGGCGGACGAGGTTCTGGAAGCGCGGCTCCGCGCGGACGCTCGTGAGGTCCTCGTCGCCCAGCAGGAAGTCGGCGTCCTCGTAACCGAGGTCGATCGAGCGCTCGAGCGCGTCGAGGGCTTCGTCGCAGCGCTGGAGCAGCGCGTACGAGCAAGCGAGGTTGTAGTGCGTGATCGGGTCGTCGGGCACGAGCCGCACGAGCTTGCGATCGATCGCCAGCCCCTCTTCGTGCCTACCGAGGCGCGTGAGCGCGTGGCCGAGCTCCGCCAGGACGCCGACGTCCTCGGGCATGCGCCGGATCCAGGCCGCGTAGAACTCGACCAGGAACTCCTGGCCGACGCCGTCGAGGCGATCGCGGGTGCGGTTCGAGAGCGGCAGGCGGTTCATGGGGGGAGCGTCCACTCTACACCCGCTGTAGGCCGCCCCGTACCCGGCCGGAGGGGGAATGTGGAAAAAGGAGCGCCGTCCGGCGCTGCAGCCGTGTACGCCGCGCGGGCGCGCGGACTATTTAAGGATCAGGTCGACCAGGCTCCGAGCCCCGGCCGTTCTCCCGGCCTCGCAGCTCTGGTAAGGCGAACTCGGGCGAAGCTCGGGCGCGTGAGGCGAAGCTCTGGTAAGGCAAGGTGACTGGTGAGCGGTGATCTGGTGAGCAAAGTGATCGGCACCCCCATGGACATCCATTTCTGCGACCTGTGCAACGAGTCCGTCCCGGCGACCGACCTCGAAGCCGGGAAGGCGTTCATCCGCAAGGGACGCGTGATCTGCGCGACCTGCGACACCCTGATGAGCCACGGGCCCGAGCCCGCGCCGGGGCCGGCGCGGGCCCCGTTCGCTCGTCCCGCGCACGTGCCCGTGGCTGCGACGCCGGTCGCGATCGCTCCGCCGCGCTCGTCCGCAGGGACGATCCTGGCGATCGTCCTCGCCGTCGCGGCGATGCTGCTCGTCGCGGGGATGACGCTCCTGCTCGCGGACCGCACGGAGCGGCTCGACGCGACGCTGAACGGGCTGATCCTCGCGAACCGCGACCGGATCCGAACGATCGAGTCGATGAGCGAGGAACGGCTGGGCGCGCTGCGCACGGAGAGCGTCGAGCGCTCCGGCGAGTTCGACGCTCGCGTCGCGCGCCTCGAGGAGCGCATCGAGAACGACCGCACGGGCAACACGGGCTCGTTCCGCGAGATCCGCGAGAGTCTGCGCTCGATCGACGGCAAGCTCGCCGAGGTCGCCGGGTTGCGCACCGAGCTCAACACGAGCCGCGGACAGGTGACGACGCTCGAGAAGAGCCTCGAGGCGGTGCGCGCGGACCTCGCGCTGATCGCCGAGGGCGTGATCGAGCTCGAGAGCAAGCTCGCGGGTGCGAGCGCGCCGCAGGTGCCCGGCGGAGGTTTCGACGAGGAGGGCGGACCGCCGCCGTGGATGGGACTCGTCGAGGACCTGAAGAGCCCGAACTCGGGCACGCGCTGGAACGCGGTGCAGGCGCTGGGCGAGACGCGCGACGTCGGCGTGCTGCCGCACCTCGCCCCGATGCTCCAGGACGCGGACATCTTCGTGCGCATGGCGACGGCGCGGATCCTCGGCGACCTCGGCTCGCCGCGCGCGATCCCCGCGTTGATCGAGGCGCTCGGCGACGGCGAGCCGTCGGTGCGCGAAGCCGCGGTCGTGTCGCTGCGCGGCCTCGCCGGCCGCGACTTCAAGTTCGACCCGACCGCCAGCGAGGCCGACCGCACGCGCAAGCAGAAGGCCTGGCGCGATTGGTGGAAGAAGAACGAGGAAGACATCCTGGGCGAGGACGCGTAGCGTCGCCCCCGCGCGCGCACGTCTTCCAAGGGCCGCTCCGCGCGGTCGTACGAAGGGCCGCCTCGCGCGGTCGTATCATCCAAGGGCCGCCTCGCGCGGTCGTATCATCCAAGGGCCGCCTCGCGCGGCCCTTCTTCGTTTTCGCGGCACCCGGCGGCCGGCCGCTCTTTCTCGCCGGCGCCTCCGCCGTTAGACTTCCGCGCCCTTTCCACTCGCACCCCGCTCGGGGAGTCATCCGCAGCCGGAGCGCGCGGTCATGGCGAAGATCAAAGTCCATAACCCGGTCGTCGAGCTCGACGGCGACGAGATGACGCGGATCATCTGGGCGTTCATCAAGGAGCGCCTGATCCTGCCGTACGTCGACGTCCAGCTCCTCTACTTCGACCTCTCGATGGAGCATCGCGACGCGACCGCCGACCGGGTCACGGTCGACGCGGCGCACGCGATCCTCGAGCACGGCGTCGGCGTCAAGTGCGCGACGATCACGCCCGACGAGCAGCGGGTCGAGGAGTTCGGGCTGAAGCAGATGTGGCGCTCGCCCAACGGGACGATCCGCAACATCCTCGGCGGCACGGTCTTCCGCGAGCCGATCATCTGCAAGAACGTCCCGCGGCTCGTGCCCGGCTGGACGAAGCCGATCGTCATCGGCCGCCACGCGTTCGGCGACCAGTACCGCGCGACGGACATGGTCGTCGAGGGTCCCGGCACGCTGACGATGACGTTCACGCCGGCGGACGGCGGCGAGCCGATCGAGCACACGGTGTTCGAGTTCCCCGGCGGCGGGGTCGCGCTCGCGATGTACAACCTCGACGAGTCGATCCGCGGCTTCGCGCGCGCGTGCCTCAACTACGGCCTGAACCGGAAGTGGCCGGTCTACCTGTCGACGAAGAACACGATCCTCAAGAAGTACGACGGGCGCTTCAAAGACCTCTTCCAGGAGATCTACGAGAGCGAGTTCCGCGCGGACTTCCAGAAGGCGGACATCGTCTACGAGCACCGGCTCATCGACGACATGGTCGCGCAGGCGCTCAAGTGGAGCGGCGGCTTCGTCTGGGCGTGCAAGAACTACGACGGCGACGTGCAGTCCGACACGGTCGCGCAGGGCTTCGGCTCGCTCGGCCTGATGACGTCGGTGCTGATGACGCCCGACGGCAAGACGGTCGAGGCGGAGGCGGCGCACGGCACCGTGACGCGCCACTACCGCCAGCACGAGCAGGGCAAGCCGACGTCGACGAACCCGATCGCGTCGATCTTCGCCTGGACCCGCGGGCTCGCGCACCGGGCCAAGCTCGACGACAACACGGAGCTCGCGCGGTTCGCGCAGGCGCTCGAGGAGGTGTGCGTCGAGGCGGTCGAGGCGGGCCAGATGACGAAGGATCTCGCGCTCCTCATCGGCGGCGATGCGAAGTGGCTCACGACCGAACAGTTCCTCGCGGCGCTCGACGAGCGGCTGCGGGCGAAGGTCGGCTGAGCGCGTTCCGACCGAGCCGATCGAACAGCGAGCTGATCGAACAGATGGCTGCCGCCGTTCAACGCAAGATCACCGTCGTGGGAGCGGGCTACGTCGGCATGACGTGCGCGCAGCTCTGTGCGATGAAGGACCTCGCGTCCGAGATCGTGCTGATCGACGTCCTCGAGGGGCGCGCGCAAGGGATCGCACTCGACCTCGACCAGATGGCGGCGGTCGAGAACTTCGGAGCGCGGGTCGCCGGCACGGACGATCCGGCCGCGACCGAGGGCTCCGACCTCGTGATCGTCACCGCCGGCAAGCCGCGCACGCCGGGCATGAGCCGCTCGGATCTGCTCGAGACGAACGGCCGCGTGATGGGGGCGGTCGCCGAGTACGTGCGCAACGGCTCGCCCGACGCGATCGTGATCGTCGTGACGAACCCGCTCGACGTCATGGTGCACGTGATGCGGGCGAAGCTCGGCTTCCCGGGCCAGCGGGTCGTCGGCATGGCCGGCGTGCTCGACTCCGCGCGCTTCTCGTGGTTCATCGCCGAGGCGACGGGCACGTCGGTGCGCGACGTCGACGCGATGGTGCTCGGCGCGCACGGCGACTCGATGGTGCCGCTGCCGAACGCGTGCACCGTGAACGGCGTGCAGCTCGCGGCGTTCGTCGACGCGCGGACGATCGAGGCGCTCTCCGAGCGGACGCGCAACGGCGGCGGCGAGATCGTGAAGCTGCTGAAGACCGGGAGCGCGTTCTACGCGCCCGCGGCGGCCGCCGTCGCGATGGCCGCGTCGATCCTGAACGACGAGAAGCGGCTCCTGCCGTGCTCGTGCTTCCTCAACGGCCACTTCGGCTTCGAAGGGCTGTACATGGGCGTGCCCGCCGTGCTCGGCGCCGGGGGCGTCGAGCGCATCGTCGAGATCCCGCTCGACCTCGAGGCGCGCGCCCAGTTGCAGAAGACCGCGGGCGCGATCGCCGCCGACCTGGACACCTGCCGGGAGCTGGGGCTCCTGTGAACGTCATGACCATCGAAACCGCAAGGGCGACGCGCACGGAGAGCGATTCCTTCGGCCCGATCGAGGTGCCCGCCGACGCGTTGTGGGGCGCGCAGACCCAGCGCTCGCGCGAGAACTTCAAGATCGGCGGCCACCGCTTCTCACGCGAGATGATCCGCGCGCTCGGCGTCGTGAAGAAGGCGGCGGCGCGCGCGAACCTCGAGCTGGGCGAGCTGTCGATGCTGTCGAAGCGCGAGGCCGATGCGCTGCTCGCCGCGTGCGACGAGGTGATCGAGGGCCGCTGGGACGAGCACTTCCCGCTCGTCGTCTGGCAGACCGGCTCGGGCACCCAGACGAACATGAACGCGAACGAGGTGCTCTCGAACCGGGCGATCCAGATGCTCGGCGGGGACCTCGGCAGCAAGAAGCCGATCCATCCGAACGACCACTGCAACCGCTCGCAGTCGTCGAACGACGCGTTCCCGACGGCGATGCACGTCGCGGTCGCCGAGCAGACCGTGCGCCGGCTGCTCCCCGCGCTCGCCGAGCTGCGCCAGTCGATCGCGCAGAAGAGCGAGGCGTGGGCCGACGTCGTCAAGATCGGGCGCACGCACCTGCAGGACGCGACGCCGCTGACGGTCGGACAGGAGCTGTCCGGCTGGGCGCACCAGATCGCGGACGCGGAGCGCGCGATCCGCGGTCAGCTCGACGGCGTGCACGAGCTCGCGCTCGGCGGCACGGCGGTCGGGACGGGGCTCAACACGCACCCGCGCTACGCCGAGCTGGCCGCGCGCGCGATCGCCGACGAGACCGGCCTGCCGTTCGTCACCGCGCCGAACAAGTTCGCCGCGCTCGCCTCGCACGACGCGCTCGTGCAGATCTCCGGCGCGCTCAAGGGCACGGCCGCGGGGCTGATGAAGATCGCGAACGACGTGCGCTGGCTCGGCTCGGGGCCGCGCTGCGGCCTCGGCGAGCTGCGGCTGCCCGAGAACGAGCCCGGCAGCTCGATCATGCCCGGCAAGGTCAACCCGACGCAGTGCGAGGCGCTCACGATGGTGTGCGCGCACGTGATGGGCAACGACGCGGCGGTCGGCTTCGCCGGCAGCCAGGGGAACTTCGAGCTGAACGTGTACAAGCCGGTGATCGTGCACAACGTGCTCGAGTCGATCCGGCTGCTCGCGGACGCGTGCGACTCGTTCCGCGCGAACTGCGTCGAGGGGCTCGAGCTCGACCGCGAGCGCGTGACGAGCCTGATGCGGCAGTCGCTGATGCTCGTGACGGCGCTCAACCGGCACATCGGCTACGACAACGCCGCGAAGGTCGCGAAGAAGGCGTACGCCGAGGGCGTCACGCTGCGCGAGGCGGTCGTCGCGCTCGGCCTGATGAGCGGCGAGGAGTTCGACGCGGCGGTCGTGCCGGCCGACATGGTGGGGCCGAGGGAGGTGACGCAATGAGCCGCGCGCGGATCGCTCTGGGCGCGTGTGCAGCGGCGCTGTTCGCGTCGGCCGTGCTCGTGCCGCGGCAGGACGTCACGATCGACGTCGAGCGCGTCGCGGGACCGGTGCACGTGCTCACGGGGCGCGGCGGCAACGTCGGGCTGTCGATCGGCGCCGACGGCGTGCTGATGATCGACGATCAGTTCGCGAACCTGGCGGAGAAGATCGAGGCCGCGGTCGCGGCGGCGGCCCAGGCCGGGTCCGAGGACGGGGCCGAGGAAGGCATCGACGCGCGCCCGCGGCTCCTGCTCAACACGCACTGGCACGGCGATCACACGGGCGGCAACGCGTACTTCGGCGAGAGTGCGACGATCTTCGCGCACCAGAACGTGCGCGCGCGGCTCGTCCAGGACGGGCGCGAGGTCGCCGCGCTGCCGGTCGTCACGTACGCCGACGGGATCTCGATCCACTTCAACGGCGAGGAGATCCGCGTCTTCCACCTGCCCGACGCGCACACCGACGGCGACAGCGCGGTGTGGTTCTCCGGCTCGAAGGTGCTGCACACCGGCGACCTCTGCTTCTCGAACGCGTTCCCGTACGTCGACCTCGACAGCGGCGGGACCTTCGCGGGCTACCTCGCCGCGCTCGACGAGCTGATCGAGCGGCTGCCGCCGGGCGCGGCCGTGATCCCCGGGCACGGGCCGCTGACCGACGCCGCCGGGCTGCGCGCGTGCCGCACGATGCTCGCGACCGTCGTCGAGCGCGTCCGCGCGGCGCTCGCCGAGGGCAAGAGCGCCGCGGACATGAAGGCGGACGGCCTGCTCGACGACCTGGCCGAGCGCTGGGAGCCCCAGGGGGCGTTCATCGATCGCGGGCGGATGATCGACATCGCCGCGCGCGGGTTGCAGGACGAGTAGCGGCGCGACTTTGCCCGAGATTTACCGTACCGGGCAGGTTCGAGCGAGGTGAGCCCGGACACGGGCCCGCGGATGGTGGATGCTGGGCCCGGACGCCCTCGTACTCCCCCAGCCCTGCCTGCCATGAGCCGACTCTTCCTCGCGCCGGCCTTCGCGGCGCTCGTGCTCGTCGCTCTCCCCGCTCCTTCCGGCGCGCAAGTCGCGCCCGAGGAGCCCGACCCGCCCTCCGCGCTCGACCAGGCGCCGGACGTCGCCGCCGAGCTCGCGGCCTGGCGCGCCGAGCACGGCGCGAGCTGGCGCGCGCGCACGGACCCGCGGACCGGCCACGTGCGCTTCCTGTTCGGAGGACACGTCCCGGCGGACGTCGCGCCGCGCTCCGACGCGGACTTCTTCGTCGCCGCGCGCGAGCACGTCGCCGCGACCGAGGCGCTGCACGGCGTCGAGCCGTTCACGCTGGCGGACGACGCGGTGACGTTCCTGCCGCTCGGGCTCGCGGGAAGCACGGACAAGACCACGGTGCAGTTCCGCCAGGAGCTCGACGGCGTGCCGGTCCTGCGCGGCCGCGTCACGGTGCTGTTCGGTCCTGCGGGCGAGCTGCTGTCGGTCGACGTGACCGGGCTGCCGCGCCTCGCGGGGACGCGCACGCGGCCGACGCTCGGCGCGGACGCCGCGCTCGAGCTCGCGCTCGCCTGGTTCCGCGCGGACACCGGGCTCGCGCCGACGTACGTTGCCGGTCCGCGGCTCGCGATCGAGCAGGAGCTCGCCGGCAAGGTGCGCGTGCCGGCGCTCGTGTGGGAGGTCGAGCTCTTGAACGACGAGCCGGGCTTCGAGAACGAGGGCTACGTCTACCGCGTCGCCGCCACCGGCGCGCCGCGGCTCGTGACGCGCGACCCGCTGGTCCACGCGTTCGACATCCTCGGTCGCGTCACGTCGCGGGTGTCGCCGGGGCTGCTCCCCGACCTGCCGGGGAACGTCGCGCAGGAGGAAGCGGCTGCGTACATGCGCATCTCGACGCCGGTGGGGACCTTCTTCTCCGACGCGAACGGCAACTTCCTCATCCCGGGCACCGATGGCCCGCTCACAGCGACGTTCGAGTACCGCGGCCTCTACAACGACGTGGACAACGCGGCGGGAGCCGAGCACACGCGCACGCTCTCGATCAGCGCGGGCAATGCCAACGTGGTGATGAACCCGAGCGCGCAGGCGTCCGTGACGTCGCAGGCGAACGCGTTCCACCACATCAACCGGCTGCGCGACTGGACCCGCGCGGTGAACCCGGCCGACTCCAAGGCCGACTTCGTCGCGGCGTCGAACGTGAACCTGAACCTCACGTGCAACGCCGTCTTCAACGGCGTCGCGACGAACTACTACGGGGCCGGCGACGGCTGCGTGAACACCGCGTTCTCGACGATCGTCCTGCACGAGATGGGGCACTGGCTCAACGTGCGCTACGGCAGCGGGAACGGCGGCGACGGCTTCGGCGAGGGCAACGCCGACGTCTTCGCGATGTACGTGACCGACAACCCGGTCGTCGGGCAGAACTTCTGCGGCACCGGGTGCATCATCCGCACCGGGACGAACACGACGCAGTACTGCGGCGACAACTCGGGCGGCTGCTACGGCCAGGTGCACGTCGACGGTCAGGTGCTGATGGGCGCGCTGTGGAAGGTGCGCTCGCGGCTGAAGAGCTCGCTCGGCGCCGCCCAGGGCGGGCAGGCGGCGAACGTGCTCTTCAACGCCTGGATGAACGCGTACAACGACGGCGCGATCCACTCGATCATCGAGGAGCACTGGCTCACGCTCGACGACGACAACGGGACGATCGACGACGGAACGCCGAACCATCCCGCGATCGACGGCGGCTTCCGCGACCAGGGCTTCCCCGGCTTCGAGCTCGCGTTCTTCGTGTTCAGCGACCTGAACCTGGTCGCGGACACGTTCGACCAGGCGGGCCCGTACGGAGTCCGCGTCGACGCGACGCCCCAGTTCGGCAACGTCGCGGGCGCGAGCGTGCGCTACACCGTCTCGAACGGCACCGTCTCGAGCGGCCCGGTGCAGATCGCTCCGCTCTCGCCGGCGGGCGGCTCGACCTGGACCGGCTTCGTCCCCGGCCAGCCGTCGCCGGCGCGCGTGCGCTACTGGGTCGAGTTCCGCGACGACCTCGGCAACGTCGCCGCGTACCCCGACGGAGCGCCGGACGCGGCGCCCGAGTTCGTGGTCGGCGAGCGGACGATCGTGCTCTTCGACGACTTCGAGGGCGGCGACAACGGCTGGACGCACGCGCTGCTCGCCGAGCAGGACGACTGGCAGCGCCAGGCGCCCGCGGGCAAGAGCGGCGCGTCGCTCGGCGTCCCGTGGGGCGATCCGTCGAGCGCGTTCAGCGGGACGCGCCATTGGGGCAACGACTTGGGTCCCAGCGGCTGGAACGGGGCGTACAAGGCCGACGTCGAGAACTACCTGCGCTCGCCGACGTTCGGCTTGGTGGGCGCGACGCTGGCGCAGCTCTCGTTCCAGCGCTGGCTGACCGTCGAGGAGGCCCAGTTCGACCAGGCGGAGATCCGCGTGAACGGGACGCCGCTCTGGCAGAACCCGAGCGGCGCCCACGTGCTCGACAAGAAGTGGCGCCAGGTGCGGCTTGACCTGTCGTCCTTCGACGGCGCGCCCTCCGTGCAGCTCGAGTGGCGTCTGCGCACCGACGGCGGGCTCGAGCTCGGCGGCTGGAACATCGACGACGTCGAGGTGTCGAGCGTGCGGCCCGCGCCGTCGGGCTGCCTGCCGGCGACGTACGGCTCGCCGACGCCCGGCTCGCTCGGCTTCGTCGTGCTCGACACCGCCGGCCAGCCCGCGAAGATCGGCAACCAGGACTTCGTCCTGCAGGTGAAGAACGCCGTGCCGAACACGCTGGTCTACGTCGGCCTCGGCGTCTCCCAGGCGGCCGTGCCGTTCGGGCCCGGCCAGCAACTGATCGTTCCGACCGACGCCGCGCCGTTCTTCGCCGACGTCTTCGGCCAGGTCCAAGTCCCGGTCCCGATCCCGAACGACCCCAATCTCGCGGGCAAGACGATGTACGCGCAGGCGCTGGCGGGGGACCCGAACGGCTTCCCGTGGTTCGTGAGCCTGACCGCGGGCCTCGCGATCCCGATCTGCCAGTAGAGTCCGGCCAGGAGAGCCGGCCAGGAGAGCCG
>CAZGTQ010000345.1:0-14026 GCA_964528575.1 uncultured Planctomycetaceae bacterium
GACCCGCCGCGCGTCGTCCAGGCGTACGTCGAGATCACGCCGTTCGACCTCGTGAAGTACGAGCTCGACAAGCGCACCGGCTACCTGCGGGTCGACCGGCCGCAGCGCACCTCGTCGCACCCGCCGACGCTCTACGGGCTCGTGCCGCGCACGTACTGCGGCCCGCGGGTGTGCGCGCTCTCGCCGAGCGCGGAGCGCGGCGACGGCGACCCGCTCGACGTCTGCGTGCTGAGCGAGCGCCCGATCGACCGCGCGGACCTGCTCCTCTTCGCGCGCGTGGTCGGCGGCCTGCAGATGGTCGACGGCGACGAGGCCGACGACAAGCTCATCGCCGTGCTCCAGCAGGACAACCTCTGGGGCGGCGTGAACGACGTCGAGGACGTCCCGCCGATCCTCGTCGAGCGGCTGCGCCACTACTTCTCGACCTACAAGCTCGTCCCCGGCTCGTCCGACGGCACGCGCGTCTCGATCGACCTCGTCTACGGGCGCGAGCACGCGCACCGCGTCGTCGAAGCGTCGATGGCCGACTACGTCGAGCGCTTCGGGTCGCCGTCGGCGCCGGGCGGCGGCCGCGATGCTCTCAGGTCGGCTCCGCGCTGACGCGGCCGAAGACGAAGCGCTGGTAGAGCAGCGACACGAGGATCAGCGAGGTCGCCAGACCGACGAGCGACGCGACGCGGAACAGGCCCTCGAGCTCGCCGAGGTCGTGCAGGAAGACCTTCAGGATCGTCGCGACGAGCAGCGCGAGGCTCGTCCAGCGCGGTCCGCGGAAGCGCGTCGCCATGCCGAGGCCGAGCAGGCCGAGCGCGTAGACCGCCCACGCGATCGAGAGCGCCACGTCGCGCGTCGGGATGCGCTCGAGCGTCGGCTCGATGCGCGGCCCGGTCGCGAACCAGTCGAGGATCGCGACGTTGAACCAGACGAACGTGCACACGGCGGCGCCGAGGCCGCACAGGCCCGCGACGAGCGAGCGGCCGGTCGCGTAGAACGGCCGCTCGCCCGGTCGCGCGCGCTCGACCTCGAGGCGGGCGAACGCGGCGGTCGCGCCGACCATCGCCGCCGCCGGCACGAGGTGCACGTACGCGAGCCAGTTGACGACGCGCACGCTCTGGTGCTCGTAGTGGCCCGGCGCCACGAGGTTGGTCGCGAGCCCGACCGTCGCGAGCGCGAAGAGCGCGAGCGCTGCGTACTTCAGCTCGCTCCGATCGAGCCGCCGCCAGACGACCGCGAGCGCGAGGCCCCACAGCGCGAGCGCGACGACGACCCACTCGTGCTCGAGCGCGAGCGGCACGACCGCCGCGCCGAGCCCGGTCGCGGCGAGCGCGAGCGCAGCGAGAGCGAACCCGCGTTCGCGCGGCTCCTCGGCGGCCGGCCACGTCTTGGCGACGAGGGCCAGCGCGGCGAGCGGCGCGAGCGCGAAGCCGAGCGCGAGGAGCCAGTCGTAGCCGCTGCCGGCGAGGTCGTGGACGACGCCGCGCGCCGCGAAGAACAGGAGCGCGGGCGCGAGCGCCGCGGCGACCCAGGCCGCGGGCGCGGCCGCGCGCCACGCGCGCCACGGCAGCGGCGCGCTCGCGAGCACGAAGGCGAGCGCGAGGTGCGTCGCGAGCACCGCAGGCACGCTCGCGGGCGCCGGTGCGCTCGGATCGAAGTCGCGCGCGACGTACGTGAGCACGAGCGCGGCGGCGACGAGCGCCATCCACGCTCCGCTCCCGGTGCGCGCGGCCGCGGCGAGCGCGGGCAGGCCGAGCAGCAGCGCGAGCGCGAGCGCGAGGCCGATCGGCTGCTCCTCGAGCTGCGCGAGCGTCGACACCGCGGCGAGCCACGGGAGCGCCGCGCACGCCGCCGCGCGCCACGCCCAGCGGCGCGCGCGCTCGTCGGTGCGACGTGCGGCGAGCGGGATCGCCTGCGCGGCGAGCACGGTCGCGAACGCGACGATCCAGATCGTCGCCGCGGAGGGCGGAGTCACGCTCGCCTCGCCCGCGCCGTGCGCGCCGCCGAGGTACAGGCGCGCCGCGATCGGCGTGCCGAGCGACGCGAGGAGGGCGAGCGGCGCGAGCCGGCCGAAGCCGCTCTGGCGCGCGAGCAGCGCGGACAGCACCGCGGCGCCCGTGAGCCAGGGCCACAGCCGCGAAGCGTGCGGCTCGGCCGCCGTCAGCGCGAGGATGCCGAGCAGGAACGTGCTCGCGAATGCGGCGCCCTGCAGCGTCGGCGTGCGGTCGGGCGTGCGCCGCGCCTCGAGCTCGGCGAACGCGTGGAGCACGGCGGCGAGCCCGGCGGCGCAGAGCGCGGCCTCCCACGCGAGCGCCGCGTCGAGCTGCGCGCGGAAGATCCACAGGAGGAAGAGCCCGACCGTGCCGGACGCGGCGCCGAGCGGGAGCCAGCTCTGCCGCTCGTCGCCGCGCGCCACCACGCACGCGGCTGCGCACAGCAGGCCGGCGAGGGCGGCGAGCGGCAGGAGCCGCGGGCCGAGGTCGGCCTGGGATGCGAAGTACGCGGCGAAGACGAACGGGAACAGGACCGCGCCGCCGCGGCTCTGCCACGACGTCTTGCCGAGGAGCGCGAACAGCAGCGCGAACACGCCGAGCACGACGAGGCCGGTCGGGAGCTGGTGCGGCTCCATGAGCGCGAAGATCCACAGCCCCTGCATCGCCGCGGTGCCGAGGACGGCGAGCGCGACGAGGCTCGACCAGCCGCGCTTGCGCCCGACGAGGAGCAGGCCGAGGTCGAGCAGCAGCACGTAGCCGAACAGCCCGATCGGCTTGTTCTCTCCGGACGAGAGCAACACCGGCGTCAGGAACCCGCCGGCGAGCGCGAGCACGGCGACGAGCTGCGAACGGTGGCGCACCGCGAGCCAGCACGCGGCGCCGGTGACGAGCGCCATCGCGCCGAACGACAGCTCGAACGAGACGAGCCCGTACAGCTTGTGCGCAGCCCACAGCGCGGCGTACAGCACGACGACGCCTGCACCCACGAGCGCGTTGGGCGTGAAGCGGTACCCGCGCGGCCGCAGCACCTCGCCCGCCGCGATCGTGAGGGCGCCGACGACGAGCCCGGTCGCGAACCGCACGCGCGGCGTCGCCCAGCCCGCCTCGATCGCGAACTGGAAGAACAGGATCCCGGCGAGCGCGAGCACGGCCCCGCCCGCGACGGCGAAGCCGCGCACGCCGATCCAGCGCTCCCAATCGACCGACCTCCGCCGGGACCCGTCCCCAGCCCCCTCCCGCCCGGGGGGACCGACGCGCGGGGCCGCGGGTGTCGCCGGCTCCTGGTTTTCTTTCGCCGTGCCCGCGAGCGCCGGCGCCTCGACGTGCGGCGCGTCGACCTGCGGCGCCCCGACCTGCGGCGCCTCGACGTGCGGCGCCTCGACGTGCGGCGCCTCGAGATCGTGTGCGGCGGCGTGCGTCGCGGGCGCAGGAACCGGCGGCGCCTCGCTCGGCCGGCGCTGCTCGAGCACGCGAGCCGCCGCGTCGGCCGCCGAGCGCGGCGCGGGTGCGACCCCTGCGCTCGGCCGCTCCGCTGCGGTCTGCGCCTCGCCCGGCGGCGCGGCGAGCTGGGCCTGCAGCGCTTGGAGCCGCCGCTCGAGCTGGGCGATCCGGCGCGTGAGCGACCCGCTCTGCGACGTGCGCACGAGCGCGACGAGTGCGATCACGGGGCCTGCCAGCAGGAGCGCGAGCACCAGCAGCACCACGACGAGTCCGAAGAGCTGGTCCACCCGTCCACGATCATGGCGCTCGGCGGCCCCTCCCGCGACCGTCGACCGGGCGCGCCCGTGGAAAGTTCGGCCGCCGCGCGCCGTCGAGCGCGCGGCGCGCGGCGGCGCCGCAGTTCTCCGGCGGGCTGCTACGCTGGTTGGGAACCGCTCCCTCGGACGACCTCGAACCGGTCCCCCGGCCGGAAGGAGACGATTTGGCTCGCAGACGAACGAATTGGGGTGCGCTGGCCGTCGTGGCCGTCGCGCTCGCAGGTGCTCTCGCAGGCGCGTTGGCCGCGTGTGGCGGAGGCGGCGGCTCGAGCTCGGCCCAGGCCGAGGAGCTGCGCTGGAACGAAGGCAGCTGGAACGAGGAGGTGTGGGGATGAGCGCGCGACTCGTGCTCCCCGCGACGCTCGTTGCCGGCGTCGCGATCGGCGCCGCTCTCGCCGGCCCCCCCGGCGACCCGGCCGACGAGCTCGTCGTCTTCCAGGCGGGCAAGATCGCGCGTGCAGGCGACGTGAACGCGAACTTCGCCCAGCTCGGGGCGCGGCTCGCCGCGCTCGAGGCCGTGTTGAGCGACGACACGCTCCCGCTGCTCGCCGACGTCCTGCCGCACCTCTCGATCGAGTTCACCGACGACGGCACCGGCACTCTGCGCAAGACGATTCGCTTCACGGGCGTCAACGTGCAGATCGTCAACGGTCTCGGCGCGTCCAACGGCTTCCCCGCGGACCCGGACTCGATCAACCCCGGCCTCGTGCAGACGAACGGGCTCGGCAACCTCATCGTCGGGTACGACGAGCAGCGCCTCGACGGCTCCGACCTGCGCACCGGCTCGCACAACGTCGTCGTGGGGCCGCGCCACCGCCACACGTCGTTCGGCGGTCTCGTCGCCGCGGACGCGAACGCGATCGAGGGCCCGTACGCCGTCGTCGTCGGCGGGACGGGCAACGTCGCGGACGGCTCGTTCGCGGCGGTGCTCGGCGGCCAGGACAACGAGGCGACGGGCTTCTTCAGCTCGGTCGGCGGCGGCCGCGAGAACCGGGCGACGGGCGATTCGGCGAGCGTGCTCGGCGGGTTCGACAACCTCGCGTCGGGCTCGGTCGCGACCGTCGCCGGCGGCAGCGGCAACGACGCGAACGGCGGCTTCTCGTCGGTCGCGGGCGGCAGCGGCAACAGCCCGCAAGCGCTCTTCTCGAGCGTGTCGGGCGGCCGCGGCAACCAGGCGTTCGGCGACTTCTCGACCGTCGGCGGGGGAGCGGTGCGCTCGGCCCTCGGCGAGGACGACTGGGTCGCGGGCAGCTTGACGGAGGACCTGTAGCCGGACGCGCGGCGAGCTTAAGCTGACGCGATGGCGGTCTCGGCCGGCTCGTCGCGTGAGATGGACGGCGCGCTGCGCGCCGCGCTCGCCGCGCATGGCTGGCGGCCCGAGCGGCTCCTCAAGGACGACTCGGTGTCCGAGGTCTGGACGCTCGAGGGCGAGCGCGGCCGCGCGTTGCTCAAGCGGGCGCGCAGCGGCCGCTGGCTCGCCGGGCTGCCGCCGCGCTGGCTCGCCCGCCGCGAGATCGCGATCCTGCGCGCGCTCGAAGGCATTCCCGGCGTACCGCGCGTGCTCGTGCGGCTCGACGGCGCGACGTACGTGCGCGAGTTCGTCGAGGGGCGGCCGCTGCGCGCGGTGCAGAGCGTCGACGACGATTTCTTCGCTCGCCTGCTCGACGTGCTCGCGCGCGTGCACGCGCGGCACGTGGCCTGCGTCGACCTCTCGAAGCGCGACAACATCCTCGTCGGAGCGGACGGCGCCCCCGCGCTCATGGACTTCCAGGCCGCGTTGCTCCTGCGGACGCGCTTGTGCGCGCCGCTCCTGCGCGTCTTCCAGCGCGGCGACGTCTACCACGTCTACAAGCACCAGCGGCGCGCGTTCCCCGCCGCGCCGATCCCGCCGCCGCCGCCGTTCGTCGCGCGCCGTCCGCCCGCGGTGCGCGCGCACGAGTGGCTGCTGCGCCGGCCGTACCTCGCGCTGAAGCGGCGCCTCGTCGGCCGCAGCGACCCGCTCGCGGTTCGCCCGCTCGACGCCTCGCGGCGCGCGGACTTCCTGCGCCTGCACGGCGCGGCCGACGGCGGCCCGTGGTGCCACTGCGTCGCGTGGTGGGTCGCCGGCTGGGACGGCTGGGGCGAGCGCGCGGCGCAGCAGAACGCCGCGCTGCGCGACGGCCTGTTCGCGCGCGGCGTGCACGACGGCTATCTCCTGTACGAGGACGACGAGCCGATCGGCTGGTGCCAGGCGGCGCAGCGCGACGCGCTCCCCGGCCTCGTGCACGACTTCGGCGAGCGCGGCGAGCCCGACACGTGGGCGATCACGTGCTTGTTCGTCCGTCCCGACCGCCGCCGCCGCGGCTCGGCGCGCCGCCTGCTCGAAGGCGTGCTCGCCGCTCTCGCCGAGCGCGGTGCGCGCCGCGTCGAGGCGTTCCCGCGCAACGAGGGCGACGAGGCGGGCGAGCTGTGGACCGGCCCGCGGGCGCTGTTCGAGGAGCTCGGCTTCGAGCTCGTCGAGCGCGGCGAGCGGCGCTCGGTGGTCGCGCGCGAGCTGACGTAGCGAGCGGTGCAGCGGCGGCGCACCGGGGAATCGGCGCGAAAGAAATCGGACGGAGCGCGACACCGAGCGCCCCGCGCGCCGGTCTGCCCGGGTGGGAGGGGGCGGCGGTGGGCTGCGCGCCGAGCGGCGAGGCTCAGCGCGGCGGCGGGATGCTTCCGCCCGTGTCGGCGGGCGGGCGGTCACTCGAAGGCACTGGCGATCCTCCTGGACGTGTCGCCGAGCTCGTCGGCGAGCGATTCGAGCAGCTTCTTCGTCGCCGGGCTCGGGCCGCGGCCGCGTTCGGCGCGCTTGCGGCGCACGCCCTTCAGCCAGTCCGCGAGCGAGGGGTGGTCGGGCTCGACGAGCTCGTCGAGGCGCGCGGCGGCGTCCAGCACGTCCGGGCGGTCGGCGGCGTCGAGCGCATGGAAGAGCCAGCTCGCGAGCGGGGTCGGCCGCGGCTCGCCGCACAGCGCGGCAGCGCGGTACGCGTCGCGTGCGGCCGGGGCGTCGCCCGACGCGGCGCGCGCCCAGCCGACGTTCTCGTGCGCGTTCGACGCGTGCAGCGCGGACGGGGCGCCCGCCAACACGCTCTCGAGCACGCGCAGCGCCGTGCGCGGCTCGTCGCGGCGGATCAGGTCGACGCCGACGCAGATGCGCGCGCTGTCGTGCGCGGCGACGCGCAGCGAGCTCGTCGCGAGCTGCGCCGCCGAGGGGCGCGCGGACGACGCGTCCTCGCCCCAGCGAGATTCGTCCGCCGGGTGCACGCAGCGCAGCAGCAGCTCGTACGCGTCCGTCGTCTCCGAGTCGTCCGTGACCGCGTCCATCTCGCGCCGCGCCCGCGCGCGCCACGCATCCTCGTCGGGGATCTCGATGCGGCGGCGTACGTCGATGTCGCGCCCGATCTCCTCGGCGGCGCGCGGCTCCTCGAACAGGCGCAGCACGCACGCCTCGCGCAGGAGCGCTGCGACCTCGCAGCGGTGCACGAGCAAGAGCTGACGCTCCGCGGAGGTGAGCCCCGTCGCGCGCGCGCTCGTCGCCGGCTCGTCCGCAGCGCGCGAGCCGCGCTCGAACAGACCGCGCAGGACCTTCGGCCGCGGGACGCGCAACAGCGACGAGCGCGGATCCGCCGCGATCTCCTGCAGGAGCGCTTCCACCTCGGGGTCGAGCAACTCAGCCATCGCCCGCGGCCTCCCCGCCCTCGTCGCCGAGATCGCCGCCGCGCAGCGCGAGCGCGAGGAACGCCGCGCGCAGCCGCTCGAGCACCGCGTCGGGCGCGCCGTGCCCCGCAACGACGAAGCGCCGCAGCGAGACGCCCTCGACGACGATCGCGAAGAACGCGCGGCGCACGTCGTCGGGTCGATCGTTGAACGCGATGCACGCCCGCCGCGCGAGCCCCGGCTCGATGCCGAGCGCCTCGCCGAGGAACGCGTAGCGCGGGTCCCACGGCTCGGTCGGCGGGATCCCGAAGCGCTCCTCCTCGCGGTCCTCGTTCACGAGGTCCGCGATGGCGTCGTCGATGCGCGCCGCGAGCCACGCGCCGAGCGGCGGCGCGCCCGCGTACGCCGGCGCGGCGTGCGCGACGCGTGCGAGGCTGCGCTGCACGAGGCGGTCCTGCGCGACGAGCAGCGCGCGCTGCTTCACACGTCCGAGACAGCGCTCACGAAGCCCGAGCGGGTCGCCGGCCGCCAGGCGCGCGAGCACGTCGCGCGGCGCGCCGGCCCCGAGGAGCTCCGCGCCCGGGAACGGCTGGGGGAGCGGCGCGGTGCCCTCGCGCGGCGCGCTCTGCGTCTTCGGCACCGTCCTCTGTTCCGCGTTTCGCTCCATGCCTCGGCTCCGCGTTGCCCCGCGTTCGGTCGCGCGCCGATTCTGGAGGTGCCCATCGGGACCGTCAAGCGACGCGGCTACACTGCGAGCAGCACGCGCATGGCGCGTGAAGAATCGCTCATGCCTCAGCCGTTCATGCCGCAGCCGCTCATGCCGCAGCCGTTCATGCCCCAGCCACGACGCACGCCTGTCGACGTCGGCGCCGAAGCGCCCGACTTCACGCTCGAGAAACACGACGGGACGCCGTGGACGCTGTCCGCGCAGCGCGGCAAGCGGGTCGTGCTCGCGTGGTATCCCGCCGACTGGTGTCCCGCGAGCGAGCGCGAGCACCGCCGCGCGGCCGCCGCGTCGTGGAGCGGGGACGGCGAGACCGTGGTCGTCGGCATCGGCCGCGATCCGGCCTGGTCGCACGACGATTGGCGGCGCGCGCGCGAGCTCTCGCTCGACCTCCTCTCCGATCCCGAGCTCGAGGCGACGCGCGCCTACGGGTTGGTCCAGCCCGACGCGCCTGACCTGCCGCGCCGCGCGACCGTCGTCGTCGATCCCGACGGCCGCGTCGCGCACGTCGCGCTGCACGAGCCGCTGACCGCCGAGCGCGACTGGGACGCCCTCGCCGCGGCGCTCGCGCGATGAGCGCGGACGGGCGCGCCACCGTCTACACGATCGGGCACTCGAACCGCAGCACGGACGAGCTCGCCGCGCTGCTCGCCGAGCACCGGATCGGCGCGCTCGTCGACGTGCGCCGCTATCCGACGTCGCGCTGGCCGCAGTTCCGCCGCGCCGCGCTCGCGAAGGCGCTCGCCGCGCGCGGCGTCGACTACGCGCACGAGGAGCGGCTCGGCGGCCACCGCGAGTCGAGCGAGGGCTCGCCGCACGTCGCGCTCGAAGCGGCGTTCCGCGGGTACGCGGACCACATGGCGACGGCCGCGTTCCGGCGCGCGGCGCTCGACCAGCTCGCGCGGTCGGCGCGCGAGCGCATCGTCGTGATGTGCGCCGAGCGCGAGCCGGAGCGCTGCCACCGCAAGCTCCTCGCCGACTTCCTCGTCGCGCGGGGCGCGCGCGTCGTGCACGTCGTCGGGCCGGGCGAGGCGCGCGAGCACGAGCTCGATCCGCGCGTCGTGCTGCGCTCGCCCGACGTGCTCGTCTATGCGCGCTCGGGCGACGAGCAGCTCGAGCTGTTCCGAGGCTGAGCGTGGAGATGCGACTGCGCAGCCTCGATGCGCTCCGCGGGCTCGCCGTGGTCGCGCTCGTGCTCGCGACGCGCGGTCCAAAGGAGCTCGCGCACGCGCTGCCGTTGCTCCTGTTCGGCGTCGGCGCCGAGCTCGCGTACGCCCTCGCGCGCTTCGCCGGCACCGATCCGGTGCTGCGCCGCCCGCGCCCGCCGTGGTCGCGCGTCGCGGCGCGCGCGGCGGCGCTGCTCGCGCTCGCCGTGGCGTTGCGCGCGCTCGAGCGGGGCGCGCTGAGCGACGCCGCGCCGAGCGTCGTGCTGTTGCGCGTCGCGGTGTGCTACGCGGGCGCCGCGGCGGTCGTCGTGCAGCTCGGCCCACTCGCGCAGTGGGGTATCCTCGTCGCGCTGCTCGCGCTCGCCCGCGTGCTGCGCGGGTTCGATGCCGTGCCGGACGAGGCGCTCTCGACGCTGGCGGGCGTCGCGCTGACGATCCTCGGCGGCCGCGCGGGCGCGACGCTGTGGGGCGCGGTCGCGTCGCGCGAGCACGCGGTGCGCATGGCGGTGCACGCGCCGCTGTGGATCGCGCTCGCGCTCGGACTCTCGCCGTGGCTGCCGGTCGACGCGGAGCCGTGGAGCGCGACGTACGTCGCGCTCGCGACCGGCGGCTCGCTCGCGCTCTTCGCGGCGCTGTACGCGCTCGTCGAGCTGCGCAACGTGTCCCTGCGCCCGCTCGAGGTCGTCGGCCGCCACGCGCTCGTCGTGTACGCCGGAGCGGCGCTCTGCGCGCACTTCGTCGACTCGCTCGCGTTCGCGGCCGCGATGCTCGCGCTCTGGTACGGCGTCGCCGAGCTCTGCGAGCGCCGCGCCCTGCGTTTCGCGGTGTAGCGCCGATCAGCCGCGGCGCAACGCGTGCGTCGGAGCGAGCCGCGCCGCGCGCCACGAGGGCCACGCGCCGCCGACGAGGCCGAGGGCGAGCGCGAACAAGACCGCTTGCACGAGCACGTCGGGGGTGACGCGGAACGCGAAAGCGACCTCGGTGAACGTGTCGAAGTTGGTCGTGCCGGTGCGGATTCCGTGGAGCGGGAGCGCGAGCACGCAGCCGAGCACGCCGCCCAGGAGCGAGAGCAGGACCGCTTCGAACAGGAACGAGAAGAAGATCGCGAACGGGCGGAAGCCCATCGAGAGCAGGATGCCGATCTCGTGTGAACGCGCCGTGAGCGCCGCGAGCATCGTGTTCATGCCGGTGAAGACCGCCGCGATCCCCATGATCGACGCGAGGCCCCAGCCGAGCCAGGACAGCGTCAGCGTGAGGTTGGTGGTCTGCGAGAGGAGGTAGTCGCGCTCCGTCAGCACCTTGGCCGGCACGTTCTTGTCGTCGGCGAGCCGCTCGGCGAGCGCTTCCATGTCGGTGCCGGGGACGATCTGCGCGATGACCCGGCTGTAGTTGCGACGCTCGAGCGCCTCCATCATCCGTTCGGCGTCGCCCCAGATCTCCGAGTCGAACGGTCCGTCGTTCTCGAAGACGCCGACGACGTGGAAGGGCGTCGTGTTCACGACCAGGACGTCGCCCAGGCGGCAGCCGCGCATGCGTTCGACGAGCCCGCTCCCGACGACGATCTCGTCCTGCCCCTGCGCGAACGGCCGACCCGCGACGAAGCGGATCTCGTGCGCGCGCAGGTCGAACGTGCGCGGCTGCACGCCGCGGATCGGCACGTTCGTCTCGCCGCCGTCGAGCTTGCGCAGGCGCAGCGCGAGGAACGTCTCGGCGGACGCGAGCGGGCGGCCCGCGTCGTCGACGGCGATCTCGCCGAGCGACTTCACGAGTTGATCGACGCGGTCGTGCGAGAAGGCGCTCTCGCCCTCGGACGTCGCGCCCGGACGCAGGAAGACGGCCAGATCGGTGCGCCCGCCATCCGCGAACAGGGACTGGAAGCCCGAGCGCAGCGACAGGACACCCGCGAGCACGGCGACGGTGGCGGCGATGCTCACGATCGTCAGGAGCGTCGAGGAGCGGCGCACGAACAGGCTCCGCACGTTGTAGGAGAGAGGGACGAGCTTCATCAGACGTCCGCTCGCACGGCCTCGACGGTTTGCAGCCGCGCGGCGCTCCAGGCCGGAACGATGCCGGCGACGAGCCCGATCGCGAGCGCCAGCGCGGCGCTGAGCGCGAGCGCCGACGGCTCGATCGCGTACGACTGGAACATCGCCGCCATCGGCGAGTGCAGGAACGCCCTCTCGCCGAGCAGGGCGAGCCCGATGCCGAGGCCGCCGCCCACGGTGGTCAGGAGCAGCGACTCGGCCATCAGCAGCCCGAACGCCGTACCGTCGGTGAAGCCGAGGGCCTTCAAGATGCCGAGGTCGCGCGTGCGCTCGCGCGCGGCGACCAGCATCGTGTTGACGACCGCGAGCAGGATCGCGAAGAGCACGCCGCCGCCGATCGAGCCGAGCAGCGTCGGCACGCTCCCCAGCATCGTGACGAACTGGCGCTGGAACTCCGCTTCGGTCGTCGTCTGCACGCGCTGCGGGGTCTCGAGCTTCGCGTCGATCGCGCTCATCACGCGCACCGGATCCGCTCCCTGCTCGATGCGCACCGCGTACACGCCCACGCCCTCGGGGCCGGACGCGGCGCCGCTCTCGAGCGCCTCGCGCAAGTAGTCGTAATGGAAGTACAGCCGCTGCTCGTCGATCGCGGGATTGTCCGAGGAGTAGATCGCGGCGACGTCGAACTCCCACGCCTCGTCGCCTTGGCGCGGGAAGATCGTGCCGAGGAGCGGGATCCGCTGGCCGACCCGGAAGCCGTAGATCGTGCGCAGGTCGTCACCGATCAGGCACGCGGTACGGTCGCTCAGGAACTTCTCGAGCGACCCGTCGACGATGTCGTGCTCCGGATACGTGTCCATGAGCTGTTGCGGGTCGACTGCGAACTGCGCGAAGAAGCCGCCGCCCTCGTCCTGGTACACGCCGCCGAACCACTGGAACTTGCACACCTCGTCGACGCCCTCGACCGCCTCGATCTTCTGCTGGTAGGAGAGCGGGAGGCTCACGAACAGGCTCACCGCCGACTGCACCATCAGCCGGTTCGTCGCCGCGGTGTCGATGCCGGCGCTGAGCGCGCTGACGAGCGCTTGCAGCGAGCACACGAGGAAGAACGCGACGACCAGCGAGCCGACCGTGAGCAGCGTGCGCAGCTTGTGGGCGCCGAGATAGCGCCAGACGAGGTGCAGCGGCATCGCTACGCTTCCACCGGCTCGGGCTCGTTCGTCGTGATCGCGCCGAGCCGGCCCTTGTCGAGGTGCACGATGTGCCGCGCGCGCGCCGCCGCGACCGGATCGTGCGTCACCATCAGGACCGTCTTCTGGAACTCGCGGTTGAGCCGCGCGAGCAGCGTCAGCACCTGGTCCGCCGAGTCGCGGTCGAGGTCGCCGGTCGGCTCGTCGGCGAGGATCAGGAGCGGGTCGGTGACGAGCGCGCGCGCGATCGCGGTGCGCTGCTCTTGGCCGCCGGAGAGCTGGCGCGGACGGTGGCTCGCGCGGTCGGCGAGGCCGACGAGCTCGAGCGCGTAGCGCGCGTGCTCGCGGCGCTCGCGGCGCGAGAGCGGGGTCAGGAGCAGCGGCAGCTCGACGTTCTGCTGCGCGGTCAGCACCGGCAAGAGATTGAAACCCTGGAAGACGAAGCCGACGTGGTCGGCGCGCCAGCGCGCGAGCTGGGCGCCCGAGAGCTCCGCGAGGTTCTCGTCGGAGACGATCACCTCGCCCTCGTCGGGCCGGTCGAGTCCGCCGATCATGTTGAGCAGCGTCGTCTTGCCCGAGCCGGACGGGCCCATCAGCGCGTAGAAGCCGCCCCTCTCGATCTCGAGGTCGAGGCCGTCGAGGACGCGCAGCACGCCGTCGCCGCTGGGATAGGTCTTCGTCACGCCGCGCAGGCGGATCAGGGGCTCTTCGCTCATCGTCTGTCTCTCGTTCGTTTCTCAGACGTGACTCTCTTCATCGTGACGTCGACGTGCCGTCGACGTCACGTCGACTCACGCCGCGGCCAGGCGCACGCGGTCGCCGCTCACGAGCGTCGGCGGCGGATCGAGCACGACCCGCTCGCCCTCGGCCAGCCCGGACTCGACCACGGCGCTGCCGCCGCGGCGCTCGCCGAGCTCGATCGGCCGGAAGAGCGCGACGTCGCGCTCGAGCACGAACACGCCGTCCGCGCCGCCCTGGCGCACGAGCGCGGCCTCGGGCACGAGCAGCGGCCGCGCGGCCGGCGCGGCCGCCTGCGGCGGCGCGTCCGTCGCTTCCTCGGGATGGAACACGACGCGCACGCCCATCTCGGGGCGCAGGAGCTCGTCAGGCTCCTCGAACGCGACGCGCACCTCGACCGTCGCCTTCTGGCGGTTCGCGGTCGGCCAGATGCGGTCGACGCGGCCGCGGTAGAGCTGGTCGGGATACGCGTCGAGCCAGATGCTCGCGGGCCCGCCGACGCGCACCGCGAACAGGCTCGTCTCGTTCACGTCGGCCTGCACCTCGAGCGAGTCGAAGTCGACCATCGTCACGACCGAGCCGCGCGCGTTGGAGCCGCCCTGCGAGTTGGGCGAGACGACCTCGCCGACCTCGGCGTCCTTGAGCACGACGATGCCGTCGAACGGCGCGCGCACTTCGGTCTTGTCGAGCGTTGCGAGCGCCTGCTCGTGCGCCGCCTCGGCGACCGCGACCCGCGCGGCGGCGACCGGCACCGCGGCGGCGGCCGCCTGCTCCCGCGCGCGCGCCGCGGCGACCGCGGCGTC
>CAZGTQ010000346.1:0-3667 GCA_964528575.1 uncultured Planctomycetaceae bacterium
GGCTGGCGCTCGAACACGAGCGCCGCGTCGACGGCACCGACGATCATCCGATCGCCGTCGACGTCGACGTCGCGCCCGAACTGCGACCACGCGCTCGGCGGCGCGGGGATCGTGGCGTCGGGCAGGGCCTGCGCTCCGAGCGTGCCTGTGGTCGCGAGGAAGGCGGCGAGAACGAGTGCGTGCTTCATCGGAATGCTCCTTCTTCGAGGTTCACCCGTCCATGCGAGGAGCGGCCCGAGCGAGGGGAACGATTCGTCCGAATCGAGCGAGGGCCGCGCGGCTCGGCCGCGCGGCCCTCGTCACTGCGGATCCGCTCGGGCGCGCTCGATCAGGGCACCAGCTCGAGCCGCGCGGCGTTGCTCGCCAGCTCGACGTCCCCCGAGCCCGCGACGTCGATCGCGACGAACGCGTGGTGCAGCACGAGGCCCGCGAGCGCGGGATTCGAGCCCGCGGGCAGCGTGAACGCCGCGTCGGCGGCGCCCTGTGCGTCGAGCAGGCCGACGAACGGGCTGACGAGTCCGGCGCCTGCGCCGTCGAGCAACAGGAGCGTGTAGGCATCGGCGACGAGCGGCACGACGACGTCGTCGACGACGATCCCCGGGCTCGTTCCCGAGATGCTCCCGAGCAGCACGAAGACGTCGCCCGCGTGCTCGGCACCGGCGCGCAGGTAGAGGTCCTGGCCGCCGCCGAGCTCGACCGAGAGCGTGAGCTGGCCGCGGTACAGGGAGCCCGTCTCGTAGAAGTAGGTCGCCGTGTAGGGGCTCCCGATCACCGCGCGGCCCTGATCGAGCGCGACGGCGATGCCGAAGTGGGAGCCTCCGCCCGCGAGCTCGACCGTCCGGTTCCAGCTTCCATCCGGCCGCCGGTCGTAGACGTACGCGGCGTCCGCCGCGCCCCCCGCCCCCGGCGCGCCCACGACGGCCCGGTCGCCCTCGATCGCGACTGCGAAGCCGAAGTTGTCGCCCGGCGTCGGTGCGGGAGCTTCGAGGCGGTCGACGCTCTCCCAGCTCCCGTCCGGCTGACGCTCGAAGACGTGCGCGAAGCCTCCGGGATGGCCCGCGCCCGGGAGGACTCCGCCAAAGAGACCGAGGCCGATGATCGCGCGGTCGCCGTCGATCGCGACCGCGCCACCGAAGTGGCCGTTCGGCACCTCGGGCTGGGCTTCGAGCCTGGCCGCCTGCACCCAGTCGCCCGAGCGCTGACGCTCGAAGACGTAGGCCGCGCCTTCGGCGAACAGCTCCAGATGGTCGGTGTCGTACTCCTCCGGCCGGCCCGCGACGAGGAAGTCCCCGGACAGGTCGACGCTCGTAGCGAACGCGAGGATGTTCGCGCCAACGCCGAGGCCGTCGTCCGGGCTCGCCGGAATGGGCTGAGCGACTTGGATCCACTGCCCGTCGCTCTGACGCTCGAAGACGTAGACGGCGCCGTGATAGATGAGCCCCGTCGCGCCGTCCGTCCAGAACCGGTTGCAGTCGCCGACCACTGCCCGATCGTGCTCGAGGGCCACGTCCCAGCCGAACGCGGCCGTCGAGTTCGTAGTTCCGTCGTCGAAGCTCGCGACGAGACTCCACGTGCCGTCGCTCTGACGCTCGAACACGTAGCAGACGCCGCGGCCGCCGTGCGCGGACGAGGCGTTGGAGGCACCGACGAGAGCGCGATCGCCGCTCAGGCTCACCCCCTTCCCGAACTGGTCGTTCGCGACCTGGGTCGGGTTGTCGAGCACGGAGACCTGGAGCCACTCTCCGCTCGGCTGGCGCTCGTAGACGAGGACGACGCCCACGCCGCCGGTCTGCACGCCTCCGACGAGCGCTCGACCGGCGCCGACGTCGACGTCGCGCGTCACGAAGCCGGGCGGCGGCGGAACGGCGGCGTCGAAGTGGGCCTGCGCCCGCAGGGGTACGACGAGAGCGAGGACGACGGGGAATGCGAGTCTGTTCGTCATGGGTCGAGCTCCTGGGCTTTCTGGTTCCATCACGAACGCGACAGGGGCCCCTGCTTCGGGGAACGATTTCCGCCCGAAGTCGTGCGAAGGCGCTGTGCCGCTACGCTCGGCTCGCGTCCGCGTCGCCGAGCCGCTCGGTCGAGCCACGCGCGCGCGAACGCTAGCCCGGCTCCGGTGCCTGCACGCTCAGTCGTTCTCCGCAGCGAGACGCGTACGCACGTCGGAGAGCTCCACCGCGTCGCCGGAGCGCTCGTAGAGCGACTCGAGCGCACGCAAGACCTCGACGCGCAGCTCCGCACGCTTCGCGCGCATGCGTGCCTCGGTCCACGCGAGCGCGGCGTCGAGCTCGGCCTCGGCGGCGGCGTGCTCACCCGTCGCGGTCAGCACGCGGCCGAGGACGAGCCGCACGCGCGCCAGCTCCTCGGAGCCGCGGAGGCCGCCGTCGTCGACGAGCGCGGGCAGGCGCTCGTCGCACAGCGCGCGCGCCTCGGCGAGCTCGCCGCGCTCGACGTGCCGCTCGACCATCGCGACGAGCGCGTCGACGTAGCCGGAGTCGATCGGGTCGAGCCCCTCGCGAGCGGTCGCGAGCGCGCGCGCGAGGAGCTCGTCGCGGCGCGCGTCGTCGCCGGCGGCGCGCTCGATCGCGGCGAGCTCGACGAGCGCCCGCGTCGTGCGGTCGTCGCCGGGGCCGAGGTAGTCGCGGTAGTAGTCGGCAGCGAGCATCTGGAGCTCGCGCGCCTCATCGACCAGTCCGCGCGCGAGCCGGTCGGCGGCGATCATCCGGCGCCACCGCGCGCGCGCGGTCGTGCGCTCGCCGTAGACCTCCTCCGCGACGCACATCGCCTCGTAGCGCATCGCCTCCGCCGCGCTCTCGTGTCCGCGCTCCGCGATCCAGTCCGCGTAACGCATGAACGCCTCGGGGACCTGCCCACCCATGATCGGATCCTCGACGTGGGGCTGCGCGTACTCGCGCAGGATCGCGTGCACCTCGTCGACGTCGCCCGCCTCCCACGCCTCCGACAAACGCCCCGGCAGGCGCAGGAACCAGGTGCGCACGAAGTCGCGCGTGTACTCGCCGCCACCCATCGAGTAGAGGAAGTCGATCGCGAGCTCGATGCCCTCGTCGCCGGCTTGGACCTCGAGCGCGAGCAGCGTCCCGCGGCCGGACTGGATCACGTCGGAGTGGGGCGCGGTCAAGCGCTCGGCCATCGCGATGCCCTCGCGCACGCGCTCGAGGGCGAGCTGCAGGTCCTCGTCGTCGCCGGGGTACACGACGTTGCGGTCGGCGAGGTCGACGAGCAGGTGCGCCTGCCTCACGCTGCCGGCCGGCTCGAGCTCGCGCCGGAGCTGGAGCTCGCTCTCCATGTGCGGGTACGCGAGCGGCAGCAGGCCGAGGCTTCGGTAGACGTCGACCAGGACGCCGTACAGCTCGGCGCGGACCGCAGGCTGGTCTTCCAACTCGTCGATGAGCGCGTCGCCGGACGCGGCGAGGACCTCGCGCACCTGCAAGTCGGCGAGGTTGCCGCGGTCGGGACGGGCCGACGTGAGCATCGTGATCAGGAAGTCCTTGATCGCGTTGGCCTTCGCGGCCTCGGCCTCGAGCTGCTCGTTCTTCGTCGCGAGCGCCGCGCTCGAGCTCGCCTCGACGTACGAGAGCCCGCCGAGGCCCGTCACGACGCTCACGAAGAAGAGCGCGCCGAGGACGGCGGCGACGCGGTTGCGCCG
>CAZGTQ010000347.1:0-9145 GCA_964528575.1 uncultured Planctomycetaceae bacterium
GTTCGAGCCCGCGGGCAGCGCGAACGCGGCGTCGGCCGCGCCCTGTGCGTCGAGCAGGCCGACGAACGGGCTGACGAGCCCGGCGCCTGCGCCGTCGAGCAACAGGAGCGTGTACGCGTCGGGCACGAGCGGCAGCACGACGTCGTCGAGCGCGACGCCCGGGCTCGTCCCGGAGAGGCTGCCGAGCAGGAGGAACAGCTCGCCCGCGTGCTCGACACCGGAACGCAGGTAGAGAGCCTGCGTCCCGCCGGCACTCGCTGAGACCGTCGGCGTGCCGTGGTACAGCGTGTCGATCTCGAAGACCCACGCGTCGTTCGGGCAGGGCGAGCACACGATCGCGTGGTCGCCGTCGAACGCGACCCCGCCTTCCGCCGCCAATGCGATCGTGTGCGTCCACGCGCCCGCGCTCCCGCGCTCGAAGACGTGCGTCCCGGTCGCCAAGCACGACGCGCTCCGCGAAACGACGGCGCGTGCTCCGTGGATCGCGACCGAGCGGCCGAAGCCGTCGCCGGGCTGCGGCACGGGGGCCTCGAGTCGCGCCGCGCGCACCCAAGCGCCGTCCGGCTGGCGCTCGAAGACCTCGGCGAAGCCAGCCGGTCCGCCCGCCGAGGGGCGCGCCGCTCCGATCACCGCCCGACCGCCCTGGATCGCCACGCTCGCGCCGAAGTACGTCTTGGCCACGACGTGCTCGGGCTCCAGCTTCGCGGCCTGCGTCCAAGTCCCGTTCGGCTGGCGCTCGAACACGTAGGCGGCCGCGGGCACCCACGTCGCGGGCTGGCTCGGGGAGCCGAGGTCCGCCGGCCGACTCGTCACCAGGCGATCGCCATCGAGGTCGACGCGCTCGCCGAAGGGTTGGCTCAGGAGGGCGGCATCGTCGGGGTGAAGTCGCGCGACCTCGACCCAGGAGCCGGCGGGCTGCCGCTCGAACACGTAGACGGCCCCGACGGTGACCACGTTCGGGAAGCCCGAGAGAACCGCGTTGTCCGCGATCGCGGCGCGGTCCCCGCTCAACGAGACGTCCCATGCGAAGTGCTCGCCCGCGTCGTTGTCGGCCGGGACGTCGATCACCGCCGACAGCCCCCAGGTCTCGTCGAGCTGGAGCTCGTAGACGTAGCACGCGCCGCTCACCCCCCCGACCAGTGCGCGGTCGCCGTCGATGCTCACCGATATGCCGAAGGCCTTGCTCGGGACGGGCGCCACGATGTGGGCGACCTCGAGCCACGATCCGTCCGGCTGGCGCTCGAAGAGGTACGCGGCGTCGACGGCCCCGACGATCGCGCGGCCGCCGTCCACGTCGACGGTTCTGTCGACCAGGCTCCACGGGTTGCCGACCGCGAGCTGGGCGTCGGGCTGGGCCTGGGCCAGGGCGGGAGCGGGCATGATCAGGGCGGCGAGAGCGAGTGTGTGCTTCATCGATCCGTCTCCGTGTAGGCGTGGTCTCCACCCCCCCACGCGAGAAGCGCCCGACCGAGGGGGAGTCGATTCCCGAGAAACCGCTCCTCACCCGCCCTAGACTCCCCCGCGCATGTCCCAGCGCCTGTACTTCCGCCAGCTCCTCGCGGGCCGCGACTTCGCCGAGAGCGATCCGATCGCGCGGCAGATGGTCAACTTCGTCTACTTCGTCGGCGACCGCGAGAGCGGCGAGACGCTCGTCGTCGATCCGGCGTACAGCGTGCGGGAGCTCGTCGACCTCGCGGCGGCGGACGGGATGCGCATCACCGGCGTGCTCGGAACGCACTACCACCCCGACCACGTCGGCGGCGATCTGTTCGGGCACGAGGTCGAGGGCGTGCGGCACCTGCTCGAGATCGAGGGGCTGAAGGTGCACGTGCAGCGCGACGAGGCGCCGTGGGTCGAGCGCGTCACCGGCGTGTCGGGGAGCGACCTCGCGCTGCACGACAGCGGCGACGTCGTGCGCGTCGGCGCGATCGAGGTGCAGCTCGTCCATACGCCGGGCCACACGCCCGGCAGCCAGTGCTTCTTCGTCGAGAATCGGCTCGTCGCGGGCGACACGCTCTTCCTGCAGGGCTGCGGGCGCACGGACTTCCCCGGCGGCGACCCGCGCGCGCTCTACCTCAGCCTGACACAGCGGCTGGCGCAGGTGCCCGACGACGCGGTGCTCTATCCGGGACACCTCTACGCACCCGAGAGCTCGGCGACGATGGGCGACACGCGGCGCTCGAACCCGGTGCTGAAGCCGCGCAGCGAGCGCGAGTGGCTCGCGCTCTTCGGCTGACGCGCGGCGGGGATCAGCCGGAGCCCCAGCCGGCGGCGCCTTCGCGCTCGACGTCGGTGGACGGGCTCAGGCGGTCCTTGGCGATCGGAAAGAGCTTGCGGTAGGCGATCTCGATCGCGCCGAACGCGATCGGCAGGAACAGGAAAAACGGGAACACGCAGAGCAGGGCCGAGACCACCGCGGCCAGCGAGAGGAGCACGCCCAGACCGAGCAAGCCGCCGAAGTTCGTGAGGACCGCGGCGGCGCCCTTCTTCAGCGCATCGATGCCGGACAGCTCGTGGTCGACGATCAGCTTGTACGCGAGCATGAGCACGAGCAGCACGATGCCGCTCAGCGCGCAGATCACGAGCACGACGGCGACATAGGCGACGAGGAGCGCCGGGGGAGGCTCGCTCTCGCCCCAGTCCGAGGCGGAGAGCAAGGCGATGGCGAAGCCGATGTACATCGACACGATCACGACCAGCGTCGGGGCGAGGGCGACGAGCGACGCGATCGCGCACTGGCCGAACCATTCGAAGCCCTTGAACAGGAGGTCGAAGCTCGCCCGCTCGCCCCGCTCCGCAGCCCGCAAGCACAGGTGCAGGCCGCACACGAGCGGCCCCAGCAGGAGGTAGAAAGGGCCGATCGAGCCCAGCAAGTACGTGACGGCCGCGAGCGCGACGAACAGCCAGTATTGGGGCGCGATCATCCGCTGCGCCTGCGCGATGCAGTCGAACGGCTCGATCGGACGGCGGAGGGGTTCGACCATGGCGCGCCATCGCACGCTCGCGCCGGCCGCCAGTCAACCGCCGCGCTCGACGAAGAACATCTTGCGGTAGGCGATTTCCATCGGCGCCAGCGCGAACGGCCCGAGCAGGAGCGGCAGCACGACGCTCAGCTCGGCCGCGAGCGCCGTCGCGCCCGCCAGCAGGAGCGCGAGCGCGACCACGCCCCCGAAGCTCGCGCGGATCGCCCCCAGGCTCGCCCCCAGCGCCGCGACGCCGCCGAGTCCGTGGTCGACGATCAGCGCGCACGCGACGAACACGACGACCTGCGCGCACGTCCAGACGACGGCCAAGACGAGCGAGGCCGCCGCGCTCTCCTCCTCGAGCGCGCCCGGATCGTAGGTCGTGTCGGCGAAGGTGAGCGCGAGCGCGAGCCCCAGCCCGATCGCGAAGAGCGGTAGGAAGAAGAGCCAGACGGCGACGAAGCTCGGACGGAAGAACGCCAGGCCGTCGAGGAGCAGCCCGAAGCCCGGCCGAACGCCCTCCAGCGCGGCCGCGAAGCACAGGTGCAGACCGCACAGCATCGCCCCGTACAGGATCAGGAGCGGGATCGACAGGATCTGCGCGACGAAGACGAGGGCGAGGAACAGCACGTAGTGCCGCCCGGCCAGGCGCAGCCCCTGGACCAGGCAGTCGAACGGCTCGATCGGTGCGCGGGGCGAAGCGGCCACGCCCCACCCTAACGCGCATCGCCGCCGCTCTCAGCCCGCGCCCCAGCCGGGCGCGGCCTCGGGCTCCTGCGGCGCCGGATCGACCGCGGGCGCGGACTGGGCGGGGAACATGCGGCGGTACGCGACCTCGAGCGTCCCCACGACGATCGGCAGGAGCAGCAGCGCCGGAACGACGCACAGCACGAGCCCGACGGCGAGCGCGACACTGTGGATCAGCCCGAGCGCCAGCATGCCGGGAAGCTCGAGCCGCATCGCGCGCGCGCTCGCCGCCAGCGCGCGGGGGCCCGACAGCCCCCGATCGACGATCAGCGGGCACGCGATCCAGGCGATCGATTGCGCGCACGTCGACAGCAAGAACGCGGCGATCGCCACGGCGACGCGCACGGCCGGCGGCGGCTCGTCCGGCGCGACCGCGGCCTCCAGCGCGGCGGCGCCCGCGTAGACCGCGACCGCCGAGAGCAGCGCGAACAGCACGACGACGAGGCTCGGCACGACGTGCCGGAAGCCGCCGAAGAGCATGCCGAACGTCGGCTGCTCCCTCCGCAGCGCCGCCCGGCAGCAGAGGTGCAGACCGCACGCCATCGGGCCGACGACGAGCGCCGACGGGAGGATCGCGAGCGCGCTCGCGATCGCGGCGGCGAGCGGGTCGGTCGATCGCAGCAGCCCCGACACGAGCGCGACGAAGACGAGGACGGGCGGCAATGCGACCACGAGCGCGCTCGCGACCGCGCCGAGCGCGACGAACCGCAGATAGCTCGGTCCGACGAGCCGCGCGCCCTCGCGCAGGCACGCGAGCGGCTGGATACGACAGCGGACCGCGGCGACCATCGCTCTCGCTCTACCGCGGCCGCAGCCCGAGTAACGCCCCGATCTCGGGCTCGAGCGCATCCGCGATCAGGCGGTGCCCGAAGGACGTGGGATGCACGAAGTCCCACCACACGAGGCCGTCGTCGTAGCAGGTGAGCAGAGCCCCGTGCACGTCGACCACCGGCACGCCCGCTTCCTGCGCCACGGCGCGCATCGTCGCGTGCAGCAGGAGCGGCTCCGGGCGGCTCTCGATCGAGTTCGGCTCGAGCGCGAACAGCGTCGGGATCCCGAGCTCCCCGTTCAGCGCGACGATCTCGCGCAGCGCGCGCGCGAACGCCTCCGCGTCGTCGTCGTTGTTCGACAGATCGACCACGACCGCGTCGGGCTCGAGCGCCAGCAGCCGCTCACGGTGCAGCGCCGCGATGCGCGGCGAGCGCGCCCCGCTGATCCCCGCGTTCAGCGCCGCGAACCCGAGCCGCCGCGCGAGCACGCTCGGGTACGTCTCCTCGGCGCGCGCCGCGCCGGCGCCCCACGTCTGCGACGTGCCGAGGAACAGCACGCGCCTCTCGCCCTGCGCCTTCGGCTCGCCGAAGCGCCGCTCGAGCTCCCGGGCGATCTCCTCGGCCTCCGCGTCGACCCACGCGTGCTCGCCCGCGTCGTCCTCCGCCGGATACGCGTCGGCGAGCAGCCCGCGCGCCGCCCACGCGACCGCGAGCGCCGCGACGAGCGCGCCGAGCGCCAGGCCGACGATCCGCACGAGCGTCCGCGCGCTCGCGCGCCGCAACGCGACGAACAACGCCACGTCGATTACGACGAAGGCCGCGAGCGCGAGCGCGAGCCAGCGCGCGAAACCGCGCTGGTCGAAGAAGTCCTCGCGCCAAGCGCTCCCGTCCGCGCGCCGCACGACGATGTCGTCGACGACCGCGCTGCGCAGCGAGCCGCGCAAGCCGATCGCGCGCTCGCCGTCCGTCCCCGCCGCGAACGTGCCGACCGGCGCGCCGTCGACCCACAGCCGCGCACGCTCGCCGTGGAACTCGACGCGCGCCGCGTGCCACGCGTCGGGCTCGAGCAGCGGCAGGTCGACCGCTTCGCGCCGCACGAATCGGCCCTGGGCGTCGGTCGCGAACGCGATCGCCGGGAAGCGCGGGTACGTGCCGAGGCGCACGCCGGTGCGGCCCGTCTCCGACGCATCGAACAGGCACACGAGATAGGCGTACCGCGCGAGGCGGAAACGGAATTCGAAGCTCGCAACCGGCTCGCGCTCCGCGCGCACGATCTCCTGGAACCCGTTCCAGCGCCCGAGATCGACGCGCCCCTTGCCCAACGTGCGCCACGACGTCGCGAACGCGCGCGCGCCGAGCACGCCCTTCTCGAGCTGCGCTTTCGTCGCGACCCACGTGCCGCCGCGCTCGATCGTGTTCCCCAGCGTCGCGAGCCCGTACGCGAGCACGAGCGCGGCCGCGACCTCGATCGCGAGCAGGGCGCCGGCGAGCTTCGCGCGCGCGGAGGGCATCGTCGGCCGAGCATAGCGAGCCGGGCCCCTGCCCCCGCCGCGGCGGCGCAATACAATCTGCGCGCCATGTCCCGGCGGCCCCCGTTCCAGACCGTCCTCGTCGAGACGGTCCTCGCGCTCGCGCTCCCGGCGCTCGGCGCGTGCGCCTCCGCTCCGCCGGAGCCGGTCTCGCTCGTAGGGCCCGCGGTCGAGATCACGATCGAGCGCTCCCCCGCCGCGGCGGCACAGGACGCGAGCGAGCCCGCGCCCCTCGGCGTGCGCTGGCGCCTCTTCGCGCTCGACTCGCTGCCCGAGGACGCGCTCGAGCCGCTCGCGACCCGCACGCGCTCGGTCACCGCGACGAAGGGCGCGACGCCGTTCCGCGCGGCCGCGCAGCTCGGCGCCGGCGCGCGCATCGGCGTCGGAGTTGCCGCCGAGGACCTCGCCGCGGCGCTCGCGAGCGCGGCCGACACGCGCGCCGTGCCGATCGGCGAGCGCTCCGCGACGCTCGGCTCCGGCTCGATCGCGCTGGACGTCGCCGCCGCCGAGCCGGTCGCCGACCCCGCGCGCGGGCCGGTGCGCGCGCGCCTCGCGCTCGAGCTCACGCGCAACCCCGACGGCACGGTCGCGGCCGCGCTCGTCCTGCAGGACGTCATCGCCGTCGACGACGCGCGCGCGCCGGCCGGTTCCGAGCCCCACCTCGCACCGATGTACCAACGCGAGCGCATCGCGATCAGCGAGCCGGTGCCCACGGACGGGACGCCCTTCGCCCTCGTGCTGCGCTCGCCGTTCGGCGCGGCGCCGGCCGCGATCGCGCTCGTGCTGACGCTCGATCCGGCGGCGGCGGACCCCGAGGCGCTCGCGGAGGCTGCGCCGGCGAGCGAGGCCGAGTCCGACGCCGAGTCGGACGCCTTGCCCACGCTTGCCGACGCCAACGAGCTGCGCGGGATCGGGAGCGCGCTGGTCGGCCTCGATCCCGGCCCGCACCGGCGCCGCGCGCTCGCCTGGCTCGCCGCGCTCACGGAGGCCGCGCTCGCGGCCGACCTCGCGCTGATCGCGAGCGAGGATCTGCTCGGCACCCTCGCGACCCGCATCGCGGCGAGCGGCGAGCGCGCCGCCCCGACGAGCGCCGCCGCCGCGGGCTGGATGATCGAGAGCGCGGCGTACCTCGTCGTCGTCGACCGCCTCGAGACCGAGGGAGTCGCGCCCGAGATCGAGGGCGTCCTGCTGCGCCGCGCGGGGCAGCTCGGCCGCTTCCCGAGCGCGCTGCGCGCGGCGGTGACCGCGAGCCCCGACCGCGCGTCGTTCCAACGCCGGCTCACGGCCGAGAACCGCACGTTCCTGCTCGACGGCGACCCGTCGGCGCGCGTGCGCGCCTACGACTGGCTCGCTGCGCGCGCACAGGCGCCGCAGGGCTACGACCCGCTCGGGACGCTCGGCGAGCGCCGCGCGGCGGTCGTCGCCGCCGCCGAAGCGGGCGCCGAGGACGCGGGAGGGCCGCGTTGAGCGCGCGCCGCCGCCGTCTGGCGCGCGTCGCGATCGCGTTGGTCGCGCTCGCGCTCGTGCTGCGCGTCGCGCTCTGGCTCGCGCTCCCCAGCGCGGTCGACGCCGCCGCGCAGCGCTTCGGCCTGCGCTGCACGTGGGAGGACCTCGACATCTCGCTGCTCGGCGGCTCGCTGGAGCTGTGGCACCTCGAGCTGCGGCCCGCGGACGCTCCCGAGGACGGCGAGCCGATCCTCTATCTCGAGTACGCGACGGTCGACGTCGTCATGTCGGCGCTGCTGACGGGCACGCTGCGCGTGCAGCGGCTCGAGGCGGACGGGCTCGACGTCGTCGTCGAGCGCGACGCGGACGGCGTGCTCAACTGGGCGCGCTTCCTGCCCGAGCCGGGCGAGCACGAGGACGGGCCGGTCGAGCCGGACGAACCGGACGAGCCGATCGAGCCATCGGACGAGCCTGCGTCGCTCGCGTCGCCCGTCGAGCTCGTCGCGGGCCGTTTGCAGGCGGTGACGCTGCACCTGCGCGACGCGACGGTCGATCCGCCGCTCGACACGACGCTGCACGCCGACCTGCGCGTGTCGCGGCTCGGCTCGCCGGGCGAAACGACGCGGATGAGCGCGTTCGCGACCGCGCCCGGCCTGCTCGGCGCACTGCGCGCGCGCGCCGAGATCGACGCGGAGCGCGACGCGCTGGACGCGACGTTCGTGCTCGAGCTCGAGGGGCTGCACGTGCGGCGTCTCGAGGGGCTGCTCGCGCCGCTCGGAATCGTGCCGCGCGCCGAGAGCGTCGCGCTCGCCGCGCAGGGCTCGCTCGCGGCAGAGGCGCGGCCGGCCGGCGCGCTCGCGCTCGAGCTGCGCGTGAGCGACGTGCGCGCGACGGCGGACGGCACGGAGCAGCTCGCGCTCGACGCGCTCGACGTCGACGTCGCGGAGCTCTCGCTCGCCGGGGCCCGCGTCGCGCGCGTCCACGCCGTCGGGCCGCGCGGCCGCGTCGAGCGCACGCCGAGCGGGACGTTCGCCGTCGCGGGCTTCGAGCTGGTCGGCGCTCCGGCGGGCCCGGACGACGCGCCTGCCGCGCCCGACGCGCCCGCGCGCGCGTTCCCGTGGGCGCTCGACGTGCTGCGCGTGCAGCAGGGCACGCTCGCGTTCGTCGACCGCGGCTTCGCGCCGCCGGTCGAGATCGCGCTCGAGCTGAACGCGCTCGAGCTGCGCGATCTGGGCTCGGCAGGCGAGCGCGACACCTCGCTCGCGCTCGACGCGACCGCGCCGGGCATCGCGGGACACCTCGGCGCGGGCGGCTCGCTGCGTCTGGGCTCGAAGCCGTCGCTCGACGTGCGCTTCGCCGCGAACGAGCTCGCGCCGGACGCGCTCGCGCCCTACCTCGCGCAGGCCGGTCTCGCGCACGAGCTGAGCTCAGCCACCGCGTCCGGCCATCTCGCCGCGACGGCGCTCGTCGCGCGCGGCCGCATCGAGGCGAGCGCGACGCTCGACGAGCTGCGGCTCGTCGACGGCGAGGCGCAGCTCGCGGCGCTCGGCAAGATCGCGATCGCCGGCGTCGTGGTCGATGCGGAGCAGAACCTCGTACGCGTCGATGAGGTCGCGGTCTCCGGCACGCGGCTCGGAGCGCGCCGCGACGCGGCCGGCGTGCTGCACGTCGCCGGGTTGCGCACGGGGGC
>CAZGTQ010000348.1:0-8375 GCA_964528575.1 uncultured Planctomycetaceae bacterium
CGCGGGACGCCGCGCGGCGGCTCGCGGAGCGGCTCGAGCACGAGAGCGAGCTGCGGCTGCGCTGGCGGATCGTCGACCTGCTCCAGCGGCTGTCGGGCATGAAGTACCGGCTCGACCACCGTCCGTGGCAGCGGTGGGCGAACGAGCTGGCCGCCGACTGGTCGCCCGCGGCGCCGGGCGACGAGACGGACGAGCCCGACTTGGGCGGCGACCGCTCGATCTCGTTCGCCGGGATGCCGGTGATCTCGGAGCGCGTCGCGTTCCTCGTCGACTTCTCCGGGTCGCTGTGGAAGGAGCAGGAGAGCGGCCGCACGCGCAAGGAGATCGTCGACGAGAAGCTGAGCGCGGCGCTCCGCTCGCTCCCGCCGCAGACCCTGTTCAACGTGATCCCGTACACCGAGGACCCGCACCCGTGGGAGGACGAGCTCGTCGAGGCGAAGCCGCGGGCGGTCGACAAGGCGCTCGAGGCCTTCCTCGAGTGCACCGAGTCGGGCACCGGCGACTTCTACCACGCGGTGCAGGTCGCGCTCGCCGACCCGCGCGTCGACACGCTCATGGTGCTGACCGACGGCGCGCCGTCGGGCGGGGATCGCTGGAACCTCGAGCTGATGATCGAGCTCCTCGACGAGCAGGGCCGCTACCGCCAGGTCGCGTTCGACTCGCTGCTCGTCGACTGCCCCAAGCGCCTGCAGAAGCACTGGTCCGAGCTCGCGCGCCGCACGGGCGGGCGCAGCATCGCGGTGGAGCTCGAATGACGCAGGCGCTCCGGCGCGACGCGGTGCGCGAGCTCGACCGCCGCGCGATCGAAGAGTACGGCGTCCCGTCGATCCTCCTGATGGAGAACGCCGGTCGCGCGTGCGCCGACGAGGCCCGCGGCTTGCTCGCCGGCCGAGCGCCGAACGGGCCGGTCGTCGTGCTGTGCGGCCCCGGCAACAACGGCGGCGACGGCCTCGTGATCGCGCGCACGCTGTTCAACCGCGGCACGCCGGTCGAGGCGTGGTGCACGGTCCCGCTCGAGCGTCTCGCCGACGCGTCGAGCGACGTGCGCACGAACCTCGCGCTCTACCGCTCGCTCGGCGCACCGTTGCGTGCGGTCGCCGACGCCGAGGCACTCGCGGAGGCGGCCCCGCGACTGGCCGCGTCTCCGCTCGCGGTCGACGCGCTCTTCGGCACGGGCCTCACGCGCCCGCTGGAGGGCCACCAGGCCGCGGTCGTGCGCGCGCTCGCCGCGTCGGGCGCCCCGGTGCTCGCCGTCGACGTCCCGAGCGGCTTGGACGCGGACACGGGCGACGTGCTCGGCGCCGTCGCGGACGCCGAGGTGACGGTGACGTTCGTCGCGCCCAAGCCCGGTTTCGAGCGCGGCGAAGGCCCGCGCGCCTGCGGCCGCATCGTCGTCGCCGAGATCGGCATCCCACGCCCGCTCCTCGACCGCGCCTGACCGGGGCACCCCGCTACTCGTGCGCTTCAGCCGTCCTTCGGCGCGAGCTCCGGGTGCTCGAGGTGGTAGGCGGTCGCGCGCTGCCACGCGCCCGCGAGCGCGAGCAGGCGCGCCTCGTCGTACAGCTTGCCCGTGAAGCTGATGCTGAACGGGCGGCCCGAGCGCTCGCCGAAGCCGCACGGCGCGACGACGGTCGGGTGGCCCGTCAGGTTCGTCGCGGTCAGGATCGAGCCCGCGAAGCTGGGGTGCACGAGCGCGTCGACGCCCTCGAGCGCCGCGGCCCAGTCGCGGCAGAGCAGCGTGCGCAGCCGGTTCGCGCGCACGTACTCGACCGCGGGGATCAAGCGCGCGACGCGGAACGCGTTCGGCCACGCGCGGCGGTCCTGGCGCACGAGCTCGTCGTCGCGGCCGCTGCGCGTCAGCTCGTCGAACGCCGCGGCCGCCTCCGCGTCGAGGATGATCCGCATCGCGTCGACGGGGTAGTCCGGCAGCTCGACGGGGACGAGCTCGACGCCCAGCGCGCGCAGCTCGCCCGTGACGTGGGCCCAGAGCTCGCCGCGGCCCTCGAACGCGCCCGCGGGGATCCCGACGCGCCAGCCCGAGACGTCGCACGGGCCCGGGACGCGGAACGGGACGTCCGCGACGGAGGGATCGCGCCCGTCGGGCCCGTGGATCGCGTCGAAGACGAGCGCCGCGTCGTCGACCGAGCGGCAGATCGGCCCGAGCTTGTCCATCGACCACGACAGCGCCATCGCGCCGTGCCGGCTCACCCGGCCGAACGTCGGCCGCAGCGCGCTCGTGCCGCACTCGTTCGAGGGCGACACGATCGAGCCGAGCGTCTCGGAGCCGATCGCGAAGGGCACGCAGCCGGCGGCGACCGCGGACGCGGAGCCCGCCGACGAGCCCGAGGAGCCGCGCTCGGGGTCCCACGGGTTGCGCGTCCGCTCGCCGAACCACACATCGCCCATCGCGAGCGCGCCGAGCGAGAGCTTCGCGACGAGGATCGCGCCGGCCGCGTCCAGCCGCTCGACCACGGTCGCGTCGACGTCGATCGTCTGGTCCGCGAACGGTTTGGCGCCCCACGTCGTCGGATGGCCGCGCACCGCGAGCAGGTCCTTCGCGCCCCACGGGATCCCGTGCAGCGGCCCGCGCCAGCGCCCGGCGTCGAGCTCGGCGTCGAGCGCGCGCGCCTGCTCGCGCGCCCGCTCGGCGGTGAGCGTGATCACGCAGTGCAGCGTCGGGTCGTAGCGCTCGAGCCGCGCGAGCGAGAGCTCGACGAGCTCCGCGCACGTCACCTGCCGCGTCCGCACGAGCGCCGCGAGCGTGCGCAGGTCGGCGAACGCGAGCTCCTCGAGATCGTCCGGCCGCCGGGCAGCGGGCCACGTCCGATCGAACGGCGGCGGCGTCCAGGGCGAGGCGGCGAGCGGCGGCACGAGCGGCGTGAACACGAGCGCGGGGAAGACCGCGTTGTCGAGCTCGCGCGCGCGCAGCCGCTCGTAGCCGCGCAGGTTCGACGCGACGTCGTCGAGCATCATCTCGATCTCGCCGTCGGTCAGCGGCAACCCGATCAGCGCCGCCGCCGCGCGCACGCCCGCGGCGTCGACCACTTCGACCGCGTCCACGGCGTCGACCGCGTCGACCGTGTCGACGGCGTCGACCGCGTCGACCGTGTCGGGCTCGTCGTCCGCGGCCGGAGCGGGATCCTGGAGACAGAGCACGGCACAGGCGACCAGCAGCATCGGCGACCTCCGCAAGAGACGAGCGAGAACGGAATCCGACCGGCACGGTAACCGATCCCACCGAGCGCCGGTCCGCAGGGCGGAGGGTGGGGGTGGCGGGCCCGCGCAGAGCCTCGCCGCCGCTCGCTCGTCTCGATGCCGCGCTGCCGGCTTCACGAAGCCGGCGCCGCGAGACCGTGCCTCCAGGCCGGTGCCTCCAGACCGGCGCCTCCAGACCGGCGCCGCGACGCCCCGTTCGACCGCTCGGTGTCCGATCTGCTAGAACCTTCGGCCCGTTCCGCCGCTCGCGCGCCTCCCGCACCCCCTTCCGCCCGCCATGAACGAA
This sequence comes from uncultured Planctomycetaceae bacterium, assembly GCA_964528575.1. Classification (GTDB taxonomy): domain Bacteria; phylum Planctomycetota; class UBA1135; order UBA1135; genus CAZGTQ01. The sequence goes on from CAZGTQ010000348.1 coordinate 3,503, forward strand.
CTCTCCGCTCCCGAGAGCCTGCCGCGCGGCAAAGTGCACTGGCGCGCCGCCGGACCGGTCGCCGTGCTGACGCTGACGAACCCGCCGGCGAACGGCTACTCGTACGACATGATGCGCGACCTCGACGAGGCGATCCTGCGGGCGCGCTTCGACGACGCGGTCCAGGCGATCGTGCTCGCGGGCGAGGGCGAGAAGTTCTTCTGCGCCGGCGCGGACATCGCGATGCTCAACGACGTCACGCCGACGTTCAAGTACGCGTTCTGCCTGCACGCGAACGAGACGCTGCTGCGCCTCGAGCACACGCCCAAGCTCGTGATCGCGGCGCTCGGCGGCCACTGCGTCGGCGGCGGCCTCGAGGTCGCGCTCGCCGCCGACCTGCGCGTCGCGCGGCGCGGCTCGGGCCGCTGCGGGCTGCCCGAGGTCTCGCTCGGCGTGCTCCCCGGCACCGGCGGCACCCAACGGCTCGCGCGCGAGCTCGGCAAGTCGCGCGCGATCGAGATGATGGCGACGGGCGAGCTCGTCGATTACGAGCGCGCGCACGAGCTCGGCCTGGTGAACCGGCTCCTCGATGCCGATTCCGACGGCGCGTTCCTCGCGCAGGTGCTCGAGCTCGCGCGCTCGTTCTGCGCGCCCGGCAAGGCGGCGATGAGCGTCGGCCACATCAAGCGCGCGGTGCAGACGGGGCTCGAGCTGCCGCTCGAGGCGGGCCTCGCGCTCGAGCGCGAGCTCCAGGCGAAGTTGTTCGCGTCCGAGGACGCGCGCGAGGGCATCGCGGCCTTCGTCGAGAAGCGCAAGCCGACGTTCAAGGGAGCCTGAGCGGTGCGCGCGCTCCGCATCCACGGCCACGGCGGGCCCGACGTGCTGTCGATCGACGACGTACCCGAGCCGCAGGCGCCCGCGCGCGGCGAAGTGCTCGTGCGCGTGCTCGCGACGTCGATCAACCACCTCGACCTGTGGGTGCGCCGCGGCATGCCGGGCGTCGAGATCCCGCTGCCGCGCGTGCTCGGCTGCGACGGGATCGGCGCGGTCGTCGCGCTCGGCGCGGGCGTCGAGGGCCTGCGCGTGGGCCAGCACGTCGTGCTCGCGCCCGGGTACAGCTCCGGCACGTCGCCCGAGGACGCGGCCGGCGACGACCACCTCGCGCCCGACTACGGCATCCGCGGCGAGCACAGCGACGGCTTCGATCAGGAGCTCGTGACGCTCGAGCAGCGCTTCGTGCTCCCGCTCCCCGGCGGCGTCGAGCCGCGGCACGCGGCGGCGGTTCCGCTCGTGTTCCTCACCGCGTGGGGCATGCTCGTCGAGCGCGCGCGCGTCGCGCCCGGCGAGACCGTGCTCGTGCTCGGCGGCGCGAGCGGCGTCGGCTCCGCCGCGATCCAGATCGCGCGGCACGCGGGCGCGCGCGTGCTCGCGACCGGCGGCAGCGACGAGAAGCGCGCCCTCGCGCGCGAGCTCGGCGCCGAGGCGGCGGTCGACCACCGCGACCCGAGCTGGGGCAAGGCGATCAAGGAGCTCACCGACGGCCGCGGCGCGGACGTCGTCGTCGAGCACGTCGGCCCGGCGACGTGGGACACGTCGATGCGCGTGCTCGCGCGCCGCGGGCGGCTCGTGACGTGCGGCGCGACGACGGGGCCGAAGGTCGCGCTCGTGCTCCCGCACCTGTTCATCAAGAACCAGTCGGTGCTCGGCTCGACGATGGGGCCGCGGCGCGCGCTCGCGACGATCTTCGAGCGCATCGCGAGCGGCGACTACCGGCCCGTCGTCGACTCGGTCGTGCCGATGTCGCAAGCGGCGAGCGCTCACGAGCGGCTGGAGCAGAGCGACGTGCTCGGCAAGATCGTGTTGGTTCCCGCGGAGTGAGCTCCGCCTTCCGAAAGAGCAGCGACGGATGAACGCGGACGGCATGCGCACGGCGGCGGTGATCGGCGCCGGCACGATGGGGCACGGGATCGCGCAGGTGCTCGCGCAGAGCGGCATCGAGACGCGGCTCTTCGACGTCGCGCAGACGGCGGTCGACGCCGGGCTGGCGCGCGTGCGCGCGAACCTCGACAAAGGCGTCGAGAAGGGCAAGGTCGAGGCGGCGGAGCGCGACCGCGCGCTCGCGCTCCTGTCGGGCACGACCGAGCTCGCCGAGGCGGCCGACGGCGTGCAGGCCGTGATCGAGGCGGTGCCGGAGAGCCTCGAGCTCAAGTGCGGGATCTTCGCGGAGCTCTCCGAGCGGCTCGGCCCCGACGTGCTGCTCGCGACGAACACCTCGTCGCTCTCGATCGCGGCGATCGCCGAGGCCGCGCGCCATCCCGAGCGCGTCACCGGGATGCACTTCTTCAACCCGGTGCACATCATGAAGCTCGTCGAGGTCGTGCGCGCGGAGCGCAGCTCGGACGAGGCGGTCGAGACGTCGGTCGCGCTCGCGCGGCGCATGGGCAAGGAGCCGATCACCGTGCTCGACAGCCCCGGCTTCGCGTCGTCGCGCTTGGGGATCGCGATCGGCCTCGAGGCGATGCGGATGGTCGAGAGCGGCGTCGCGAGCGCCGAGGACATCGACAAGGCGATGACGCTCGGCTACGGCTTCCCGATGGGGCCGTTGCGGTTGACCGACCTCGTCGGGCTCGACGTGCGGCTGTCGATCGCGGAGTATCTCGAGCGGGAGCTCGGCCCGCGCTTCGCGCCGCCGAAGATCCTGTGCGAGAAGGTCGCGCGCGGCGAGCTCGGCAAGAAGAGCGGCCGCGGCTTCTACGACTGGCAAACGTGAATCGCGACGCGCCCGGCGCGTAGGCGGCCCGGACCTCGAGGAGGACACGATGAGCGAGAGTGCATGGGGCGACGAGCCCGGCGAGCAGAAAGTCACGGCGAAGGGCGGCGTCCCCGGCTGGGTGTGGGGCTGCGGGGGCGGGTGCCTCGTGCTGCTCGTGCTCGGGATCGTCGGGGCGATCTACCTCGGGGGGAAGGTCGCCGAGCAGGTCCAGATGGCGATGGACCCAGAGGTCCAGTGGCCGCGGATCGCCGAAGCGATGCCGTTCGAGGAGAGGCCGCAGGGCTACACGGCGTTCGGGATCCCGTTCGTCGGCTTGGCGCCGGGGATCGAGTGGATGGTGATGCTCGTCGCCGATTCCGCCTCCGCGATCGTGTTCTCGTTCTCCGACGCGGAGAGCGGCGACGTCGACACGATGTTCGAGCCCGGCTTCGACGCGAGCTCGATGGGGTTCGGCGGTTGGGGCGATCCCGAGGTCGGCACGATCGTGATCCAGGGGCGCGAGACCCGTTGCGTGCGGTTCTGGGCGAAGAGCGGCGGGGAGATGTTCGGCCAGCAGCCCCAGGCCGGCAGCTTGACCGGCGGCAGCATCATGATCGACCTCTCGGGCGACGGCGAGCCGGTGATCGTGCAGGTCTCGGACTCCCACGTCCGCAAGGGCGAGCAGATCTCCGACGAGACCGTGCGCGCCTTCTTCGCGCCCTTCGACGCGTGGGGTCCGCGCATCCCCGAGTCCGAGAAGGAGCGCGACATGGAGGCCGGAGCGGCGGTGGACGCCGAGGTCCTGTGGGCGCGCGTCGCCCAGGTGCTGCCCTCCGGCGCGCGGCCGCGCGGGCTGGTCGCCTTCGACCTCCCGGCCGATCCCGCCTCCTCGATCGACTGGTCCCTCGTCCTGTACGGCGAAGAGGCGGAGATCGTCGCCGGCCTCGCCGCGTTCGAGGACGAGCGGGAGCTCGAGGGCCTGTTCGCGCCCGTCGCGACGCCGCGCCTCCACGGCCTCGCGACGCCGCAGGAGCCCGAGGCCGGCACGATCGAGATCCAGGGCCGCGAGACGCGCGCCGTGCGCTTCTTCGCGGAGCGCTCGCCGCTCCTCGCGCTGATCCCGGGCGAGACGGAGCTGGCAGCGCGGCGCCCCGGCATCGCCGTCGACCTCGCGCAGGAGGGCGAGGCCGTCGTGCTCTTCGTCCTCGACCTCGACCCGGGCGCCGCGGACGCGCCGATCGACGACGAGGTCGTGCGCTCGTTCCTCGAGCCGTTCGACGTGTGGGGAGCGGATGACGGCGACGAGCGCGAGCGCTGAGACCGGCGCCGCCGCGCCGCGCGAGCACACGGGCGGCGTGATCGGCATCGCGCTGGGGCTGCTCGTGCTCGCGGGCGCGATCGCCGCCGTCGTGTCGCAGCGCGCCCGCACGATCGAGCCGGACGCGGCGCTCGAGAGCGTGTTCGCGCGCGAGCTGCCGTTCGGCCTCGTCGCGCGCGCGGGCGCCGCGCTCCCGACCGGCGAGCGCGTCGTGGCGGTCGACGTCCCGAGCGACGTCGCGTGGCCGCGCGACGCGGCGGCGCCCGCCGAGCTGCTCTTCGGCTTCTACCGCTCGCCCGGCGCCGTCTCGGCCCTGTTCGGCGCCGAGGCGGCGATCGAGGACTTCGGCCAGCTCACGCAGTGGGAGCAGACGCCGGACTTCGCGTTCCGCCGCCCGCTCGACCAGGGCGAGCTCGAGTGGGGCGCCTGGCGCGCCGCCTGGCGCCGCGAGCGCAGCCACCGCGACGACGGCACCTGGGTCGACACGGTGCGGGTCAACCTCTCGCGCGAGAGGAGCCTCGTCGTGCTCTTCGCGACCTGGCCCCCGGGCGTCGACGCGGACGCGGCGGCGCTCGTGCCGTTCCTCGAGGCGGCGGAGCTGCGTCCGGCGAGCTGAACGGTCGCCGAGCGCCGCTGGTGGTGTACTACGAGGGTGTCATGAACGCCGTTCACGCCAGAGGTCACGCCGCCAGAGGTCACGCCAGAGGTCACGCCAGAGGTCACGCCAGAGGTCACGCCAGAGGTCACGCCAGAGGCCTGGCCAGAGGCCTCGCCAGAGGCTTCGCCAGAGGCTGCGCCTGGAGCGCCCTGCTCGCGGTGCTCGC
>CAZGTQ010000349.1:0-4106 GCA_964528575.1 uncultured Planctomycetaceae bacterium
TCGAGAGCGCCGTCGCCACGGCGCTGGGCGTCGAGAGCGCCGTCGCCGGATCGCCGGGCGTCGGCGGCGCGGCGCTGGGGCGTGAGCTCTACGCGCGCCACCGCGCGGCGCTGGTCGGTGCGCGCGAGCACCTCGAGCGCGCGGGCACCGGGCTCGCCGCCGCCGAGCCGCTCGACCTCGTCGCCCAGGCCCTGCGCGAAGCGACCGCGGCGCTCGACGAGATCGGCGGGCGCACGACCCCCGAGGATCTGCTCGATCGCATCTTCGCGCGCTTCTGCCTGGGCAAGTGAGCCCCGGCGTCTCCCGTGGACTCCGGCTGGCCCGGACGCCACATGCTGTGTCGGCGGCGTTGACATACCACATATAGCGTGGCCCAATGGCCCGTCCTCGCCCGTCCGGACGCCCGCGGGCGCGGCGGGCGGCCCAGACGAAGCCCCATGCGCTGCCCCCGCTGCAAATCGGACAACGACCGGGTGGTCGACTCGCGCACCTCGGCCGACGCCCGAGCCATCCGGCGCCGCCGGGAGTGCCTGGCCTGCTTCCTGCGCTACACGACCTACGAGCGGATCGAGAGCACGCCGCTGCGGGTCGTCAAGAAGAGCGGCGAGCGGGTTCGTTTCGACCGCGACCGGATCCTGGCCGGCATGACCCGGGCCTGCGAGAAGCTCAACGTGCCGATCGAGGACCTCGAGGCGGCGACCGCGCGGGTCGAGGCCCGCTGCCAGGAGGAGTACGACCGCGAGCTGCCGAGCGCCGTGATCGGCACCCTGGTCATGGAGGAGCTGCGCAAGATCGACCAGGTCGCGTACGTGCGGTTCGCGAGCGTGTACCGCGAGTTCAAGGACGTGACGCAGTTCCTCGACGAGCTGCGGCCGATCCTCGAGAACACCCCGGGCGGCCTCGGCGAGCCGCTCACGATCGAGCGCAAGCGCGAGGAAGGCCGCTAGTGGGTCGGCGCCGCGAGACGTTCGGTCCGTGGAGCCCGTTCCGACGTGGAGACGTTGTCGTGGTGGACGGTGCCGTAGTGGAGACGTTGTCGTAGTGGAGCCGGTGCAGCGTCCCGGGCGCGCCCGCGGTTCGCGCGGCGCGCGGCGCGCCGCGAGCGCGGCCGGCGTGCGCGACGCGCGCGCGGAGTCGCTGCCGCGCGCGTTCGCGCCGATCGCGCGCGTGCGCAAGCGCGACGGCCGCGAGGCGCCGTTCGATCGCGCCAAGATCGCGGCCGCGGTCGCCGCGGCGCTGCGCGCGGCGGGCGAGCCCGACCCGGCGTTCGCGGGCGAGGTCGCGGCCGTCGTCGAGCTTGCGCTGCGCGAGCGCTGCGCCGCGCGCCGCGCCGAGGCCGGCGCGCTCGGCGAGGACGGCGCGACGCCGACGATCGAGGAGATCCAGGACCTCGTCGAGCAGGCGCTGATCGAGCTCGGCCGCGCGAAGGCGGCGAAGGCGTACATCCTCTACCGCGACCGTCGCGCGCGGATCCGCGAGGCGGTGCGCTTCGAGCCGCGCGAGGGCGGGCTCGGCGGCGTGCGCGTGCTCGACTCCGGCGGCGGCGGGACGTGGAGCAAGGGCCGCATCGCCGCGGCGCTGATGGAGGAGGCGGAGCTGCCGCGCGCGGTCGCCGACGAGGTCGCGTCGCGCGTCGAGCAGCGCGTGTTCGACGCCGGGCTGCGGCGGCTGACGACCGGGCTCGTGCGCGAGCTCGTCGCCGCCGAGCTCGTCGACCTCGGCCAGACGCGCGCGCTGCGCCGCCAGGAGCCGGTCGGCCTGCCGCGCCACGACCTGCGCAAGCTGTTCGCGGGCGCGCCGCTCGAGGAGTGGGAGCGCTCGGCCGGCGCGCGCGCGCCGCACGCGCTCGAGTCGCGCGGCGCGCCGCACGAGCCCGGCGCGCTCGGCGAGTCCGCCGCCGACCCGGGCACGCGCGTCGCGCCGGTCGCCGACGACGTCGCGGGCGCGATCCTGCGCCGCTACGCGCTCGAGGACGTGCTCGGCGACGAGATCGCCGAGATGCACCTGGGCGGCGACTTGCACATCGAAGACCTGCGCCGCCCGCACTTGCCGCTGTGGCTCGGCCTGCCCGCCGACCTGCTCGTGCCCGACGAGCCGGGCCCGCGCGCGGCGTTCGACTTGCTCGACGCGGTCGCGAGCGCGCTCGGCGCCGTCGGCCGCGGCATCGTGCTCGAGGATCCCGCCACCGCGCTCCAGCCGCTCGTGCGCGGCGCGCGACCGAAGAGCCCGCTCGGCCTCGCCGCGTGGCTGCGCGGCCTCGGCGCAGTCGCGCGCGCGGCCGGCCGCCGCGTCGATCTGGGCAGCCCCGGCGCGCGCGCGAGCGCGTTCGCCGCGCGGCTCGTCACCGAGCTCGACGCGCTGCCCCCGGACGCGCCCGTGCCGCGCCTGTTCCTCGACGAGGAGGAGCTCGACGTGCTGCTCGCGGACGGCGACGTGCGCGCGGCGGTCGAGCGGCTCTTCCGGCGCGGCCTCGTCCTGCCGACGTGGAGCGCCGAGGGCGAGCGCTTCGCCGCGCCCGGCTGCCGCCGGCGCCCGCGCGAGCACACCGCCCTCGCCTCGGGCGGCGCGGTCTGCCTCAACCTGCCGCGGCTCGCGCGCCGCGTCGGCCCGTGGCGCGAGGAGTCGCTCTTCGCCGCGCTCGCCGACCTCGTGCGCTGCAGCCTCGAGGCGTGCCGCCGCCTCGCCACGTTCCAAGCGCGCCACGCGGCCTGCCGCGCCGGCGGCTTCCGCGCGCGCGTCTCGTTCGGCCTCGTGCCCGTCGGCCTGCGCGACGCGCTGCGCACGCTGGGCGGCGGCGAGGTCGACCCCGCGCTCGGCGCGCGCGTGCTCGGCTTCCTCGGCGAGGCCGCGCGCCGCTTCGCGTCGGACGCCGGCCCCGCGCTCGTCCTGAGCCCGTTCGGCGCGACGCGCGCCGCGGCGCGGCTCGCGTGGCTCGACGCCGAGCGCGAGCGCCGCGCCGGCACGCACCAGGGCGAGCTGTTCGGCGCCGCGCGTCCCGCGGCGGACGAGCGCCCGTACGCGACCGGCTTCCACCTGTCGCCGCTGCCCGACCGCTGGCCCGGCGAGGCCGAGGGCGAGTGTCTCGCGACCGTGCCGTCGGGAGCGCTCGACCCGCGCGCGGTGCGCGGCGCCGGCGGAGCCGCGTTCGACTGCGCCGACTGGCGTCGCTTTCGCGCCGCGCGCGGCGCGTCCGGCGCCGCCGCGCGCGACCTGCTCTTCCCCGCCCGCCGCGTCGATCCGACGACGCCCCGCTGAGCACGCAACGACCACGACACCGTTCACGACGCTGTTCACGACCAGAGCCGCCGCATCCCAACGAGAGCCCCCGTCCGAAGCATGCGCCTGAAACGCCTCGACCTGTTCGGTTTCAAGTCCTTCGCCGATCGCACGGTGATGGATTTCGAGCACTCGTTCACCGGGATCGTCGGTCCCAACGGCTGCGGCAAGAGCAACGTCGTCGACGCGATCCGCTGGGTGCTCGGCGAGCGCCGGCCGACGTCGATGCGCGGCACGGAGATGACCGACGTCATCTTCAAGGGCTCGACGTCGCGCGCGGGGCTCGCGGTCGCCGAGGTCGGGCTCGTGCTCGACAACTCGAGCGGCACGCTGGAGGACCACGGGCCCGAGGTGTCGATCACGCGCCGCGTGTTCAAGACCGGCGAGGGCGAGTACCTGATCGACGGCGAGCGCGTGCGCCTCAAGGACGTGCGCGAGATGCTCTACAACACCGGCCTCGGTAGCCGCGGCTACTCGGTGATGGAGCAGGGCAAGATCGACGCCGTCCTGTCGGCCGACGCGCTGGAGCGGCGCGCGATCTTCGAGGAGGCGGCGGGGATCAGCCGCTACCGCCAGCGCCGCAAGGAAGCCGAGGCGCGGATCAAGCGCGTGCGGCAGGACATGCAGCGCCTCGAGGACGTGATCGGCGAGCTGACGACGCGCGTGCGCTCGCTCAAGATCCAGGCGGGCAAGGCGCAGCGCTACGTCGAGGCGCGCGACGCGTGGCGCAGCGAGGGCGAGCTCCTCGCGCGCTTGCAGTTGCGCCGCGTCGACGCGGATCTCGACGCGGGCCGCACCGAGCTCGCCGAGCGCGAGGCGAAGGCCGAGGA
>CAZGTQ010000350.1:0-12233 GCA_964528575.1 uncultured Planctomycetaceae bacterium
CCCGGCCGCGCGCGCGGCGACGAGCGCGCCGGCGTCGGCGAGCGCGACGCCGACGGTGCACGCGAGCACGACGACGAACGAGTTGCCGAAGCGCCGCTGGCCGAGCGTCATCGCCGCGAGCACGGCGGCGAGCGCGACGAGGCCGAGCCGCGCGGGCTCGCCGCGGCGCAGCGCGCTCGCGAGCAGCGCGAGCCACGCGAACGGGAACGCGAGCGCGAACGGGCCGAGGTCCTGGACCGCGCCGCGCCAGCCGAGCTCGCCGCGCCGGCCGAAGAGCGGCCGGCTCTCGTCGACGACGTCCATGAACAGCTCGCCGCGGCTCGCCCAGCGCAGCCCGTCGCGCACGCCGTCGACGAAGCCCGGAAGGAGCCACGCGCCGGCCGCGGCCGCGGCGAGCGCGGCGGCGAGCGCGAGCGGCCGGCCGCTGCGGCGCAGCGCGCCCACGTGCAGCAGCACGAACGGCAGCGCGGCGACGAGCAGCGCGAGCGGCAGCGCGTTCGTCAGCTCGACGAGCGAGCCCGGCCGGATCGCGTTCCACGGGCTCTGCGACGCAGGCACCATCGTCACGACCGCGGCGACGAGGAACAGGAACAGGCCCCCGCGTGCGCCGTCGCGGGCGCGCGCCTCGTCGCGGGCGAGCGCCTTGGCGAGGAACGCGACGCCGCCCGCGACGAAGTACACCACCCCGGCGAGCCACGTCAGCAGGACGAGCCCGCCGGCGAGGCCCGCGAGGATCGCGCCGATCGTCGCGTCGGTCAGATCCTCGCTGCGCACCGACCACGCGACGCACGCGAGCATCAGCGCGAGCCCCAGCGCGACCGCGACGTGGTGGTCGATCCGCGTGACCTCGCCGTACCAGACCGCGATCGGCGCGGTCGCGGCGATCGCGGCCGCGACGAGCGCGGCCCACGCCGCGCGCCGGCCGGCGAGCGCGAGCACCGCGACGAACACCGCCGCCACGCTCAGCGCTCCGAGCAGCGGCGGCGCGTGCACGAGCCGCGCCTCGAGCAGCGCCTCCTCGTGCCCGCCGAGCGCACGGTCGCCGACGTCGGGCCGGAACGTCGCCGCCGCCCGCGCGAGCGCCGCGTCGAACAGCGGCGGCCACGGCACCGCGCTCCCGCTCGGATGCGCGAGGAAGCGGTCGAAGCTCGGCACGCGCCCGGACGCGAGCGCGAGCTCGACGCGTCGCAGGTGGTAGGCCGCGTCGGGATCGTCGACGAGCCAGACCGGCCCGGCCGTCGCCTCGGCGGACGGACGCTCGTAGCCGGCGCGGTGCCGCTCGCGCAGGAGGAACGCGCCCGCGACCACGGCGGCGAGCAGCGCGAGCAGGAGCGCGCGCTCGAGCGGCGCGATCACTTCGGCTCTTCGCCGCTGCGGCGCTCCGCGAGCCAGTCTGCGACCGCTCCGGGCAGCTCGAGCTCCGCGAGGAACGGCGAGCTGCGGTGCGCGCGATCCGCGGGCGCGCGCAGGACGAGCGTGGGCGCGCCGAACAGCTCCGCGTCCGGATCGACCGCCCCCGACGAGACCACGACGAAGTCCGGGTCGGGCGCGCCGCCGCGCAGACGGTCGAACATCGCTTGCGCGACCGCGCTCCCGCGCAGGAGCAGCCCGACCTCGAGGTCCGGCCGTGCGGCGCGCGCCTGGGCGACGATCGTCGCGAGGTCCGGCCCGCTCGACGCGGCGTGAGCGACCGACCAGAGCTCGATGCCGTGGCGGTCGGCGACGGCGCGCCACGCGTCGCCGGCGGGGCCGAAGAACGCGGACTCGGGGCCGACGCGGTCGGGTGCGGGCACGACGAGCACGATGCGCGGCTCGCTCCGCGGCTCGTAGCGCCACGAGCGCACCCGCTCGTAGAACGGCGCGTCCTCGGGCAGCAGCACCGCGCGCAGGTCGAGCGCCGGCGGCTCGCCGCCGCCGACGGTCGCGAGCAGGTGCGCCAGGACCTTCGTCGGCGCGTCGCCGGTCGCGAAGCGCGCTCCCCAGCCGAGCAGGCGGCGCAGATCCTCGAGGTGCAGGTGGCGCCCGTCGTACGGGCCGTCTCGCAGCGCGGCGTGCGCGTCGAGGAACGGCTCGTGGAACGACGCGGCGAGCTCGACCGGGATCGGCAGGCCGCGCACGAGCTCGTCGGGCCGGTCGTGCGCGCGCGCCTCGAGGACGATCGACCACGGACCGGGCTGCGCCGTCGGAGCGCGCAGGTACATGTCGAAGCCGGGCACGGCGAACGCTGGCGGCTCGACCGGCTGCGTGCGCGCGCGCGTCTCGGTGCCGTCCGGCGCGATCCAGTAGAGCGAGACGTCGCACGCGCGGCGGGAGAGCGTCGCGCGGTGCGGATCGGCCGGATAGACGCGCGCGCGGACCTGCTGCCCGCGCTCGTCGTCGATCAGCTCGAGCACGCCGGGCAGGAGCTGCACGTCGAGCGCGTCGACCAGCGCGGCGAGCGTCCCCTGGCCGACGTCCGCCGGCGCGGCGCCGTCGAGCACGCGCGCCGCGGCCGAGAGCGTGCCGAGGTCGGGCCACGCGTCGGCGGGCGCGCCGCTGCCGAGGCGTCCCTCGACGAGCTTCGCCGCCCGCTCGCGCGCGTCCTCGTCGGCCTGCGCCCAGAGCGCGTGGAACGTGGCGAGCCGCTCGGCGTACAGCGCGTTCGCGTGCCGGCTCGTGAGCTCGTCGGCGCTCTCCGCGAAGTCCCCTTGGGCGCTGCGCCACGTCTGCGCCGCCGCGGGCGCGGCGAGCAGGGCGAGGGCGGCGAGAGCTGCGAGGCCGGCGAGAGCGAAACGGCCTAGCGGGCGGGATACGTGTCGAGGACCCATGCTTTCCAGCGTTGCTCGAGCTCGAGCACGTTCATCTCGAAGACGTCGCGCAGCGCGTCGCGCGTCTCTTCGCGCTCGCGCAGCCTGCGAAACAGGCGACCGGCCTTCGCGCCGTCGAGCGCGATCAGGTAGTCGACGTAGCTGAACGACACCGCGTGCTGCGGCAGCGTGAGCGTGTCGGTGTTCTGCTCGAACACCTGGGCGATCGGCGGCACGTCGTCGAGCGCGACCATCTTGCGCACCGCGGGCTTCCAGTCGCCGCCCTTGAAGTCGCGGTTGCTGTCGACCTCCTGGTAGCAGTAGTTGTCGCAGAGGCCGAAGTAGCGCATCTCGAAGAAGTGCGCGACGCCGGCGTCCGCCCAGCCGCCCTTGCGATTTCCGAGCCAGTTCGACGGCTCCTGGTGCGCGAGCAGGAGGTGCGCGACGCTGTGGACGAGGTTGCGGTGCAGCTCCTCGTCGCCGCGGAAGTTCTGCCGCGAGCCGCAGACCGAGTAGACCGCGCTCGAGCCGAGCAGCTTGACGCCGGTCGCGCTCTCGTTGCCGCAGAACGCGGCCGAGGAGCGGCGCTGGTCCTGCTCGAGCCACCAGACGAGCACGACGACGTCCTGCGCGAACTCGTGGTCCGTCGCGCCGAAGATCGCGCAGTAATCGGCGTAGAGCCGCTCCATCCGATCGATCGTCAGGTGGAGCATCTCGTGCGCGTCGCGCAGCCGCTTGTCGACCTTGAGCTTGTCGATGTCCCACACGATGACGAAGTGCTCGCTCTTCGCCTTGCGCAGCGCGCGGTCCATCTGCTCGTCGTAGGTCGCGAGCGACGCGGCGTGCTCCGCCTGCGTGCGCCGGCGCTCGGCCAGCCAAACCTCGGCGGTCTCGTTCTCGCACTTCGCGCAGTCGACCCAGCCCGTGCCGCCGCAGGGCTCGCACCCGGCGAAGAAGCTGCAGTACTGCGCGTTCGTCTCCAGCGCGCAGTCGTCGTCGTCGTGCTCGCCGCAGGGCTGCCGGCCGACCGAGTCGCACTTCGTGCAGCGCGGCGGCGGCGGCGGCTCGTCGTCGTCGAACGAGCCTGACGGCGCGCCGGCGGCGGCGGCCGCGAGCAACAGGACCAGCGGAGCGAGTTGTTTCATGACGGCATCGAGGGAGCGAAGGGGAGCGCCGGGTGACGGCGGACCTAGCCCGCGCGCCGCGGGCGGTTCCCCGCGGGCGCGTTCGCCTTGGGCAAGGGTCCCGCGCTTCGCGCGCGGCGTCCAGCGTTCGGACGAGGATCGCTCAGCGGACGCTCCGCGGCGGGGGCTCGGGCCGCGCGTCGTGCCGCTCCCAGACGACGCGGCCGTCCTTGACCACGGTTTGCACGGGATTGCGACCGAGCTCGTAGACCAGATGCCGGTGGTTGGGGAGGTCGAGCACGAGCACGTCCGCGCGCTTGTCCGGCTCGAGCGACCCGATCCGGTCCCCGCGGCCGAGCGAGCAGGCGGCGTTGAGCGTGGCGGCCGTCAGCGTCTCCGCCGCGCTCATCCGCAGCCGCAACGCGGCCCACGTGAGGACCTCGGGCATGCTCTGCAGGTAGCAGCTCCCCGGGTTGAAGTCGGTCGCGAGCGCGGGCGCGAGGCCCGCCTCGATCATCCGCCGCGCGGGCACCTCCTGCTCGACGCGCAGGTAGAGCGGCACGAGCGGGCACAGCACCGGGACGACGCCGGCGGCCGCGAGCGCCTCGATGCCCGCGTCGCTGACGAACTCGAGGTGGTCCGCGCTCGCGGCGCCGAGCTCGGCGGCGAGCTGCGCCCCGCCCAGCGGCGTCAACTGGTCGACGTGCAGGCGCAGCTCCAGGCCGACCTCGCGCGCCCGGCGCAGGATGCGGCGCGTGTCGTCGAGCCCGAAGACGTGCGCCTCGGTGAAGACGTCGCAGTACTCGGCGAGGCCCGAGTCGGCGACCTGGGGCACCCACTCCTCGACGAGCAGGTCGACGTACTGCGCGCGCCGGTCGCGGTACTCGGGCGGGAATTCGTGCGCGCCGAGGAACGTCGGCGCGACGTCGACGACGTGCGCGCGCGCGGCCTCGTCGATCGCGGCGAGGCACTTGAGCTCGTCCTCGAGCGTCAGGCCGTAGCCCGTCTTCGCCTCGATCGTCGTCGTGCCCAGCGTGACGAAGCGGTCGAGCCGCGCCGTGAGCAGCGCGGCGAGCTCCTCTTGCGAGCGCGCGCGCACGCCCTGCACCGTGGAGAGGATCCCGCCGCCGGCCTGCGCGATCTCGACGTAGGTGGCGCCGCGCGTGCGCAGCTCGAACTCGTCCTCGCGCGTCGTCGCGAACACCGGGTGCGTGTGCGCGTCGACGAAGCCGGGGACGAGGAGCCCGCCGCGCGCGTCGATCTCGCGCGCCGCGTCGTAGCGGGCGCGCAGCTCGCCCTCCGGCCCGACCGCGACGATCGTGTCGCCGCGGATCGCGACGGCGCCGCGCGCGACGACGCGGATCGCGCCGAGCTCCGCTCCCCCGCGCGGGGTGCGCCCGAGCGGCGTCGCGAGCTCCGCCGCGCCCGCGACGAGGAGGTCGACCTCTTGGCGCGCGTCCATCCGCGCGCGAAGGATACGGGAGCCGCGGGCACAGCCCGTGAAGGAATCTGGCGTGTGAGCGTCGCGTCAGCTCGCGAGCCGCAGCGGCGCGGCGGTCGGCGGCCGCATCGCCGCGCGCATGCGGGCCGCGATGCGCTTGCGCGAGCGGAAGATGATCATCTTCATGTTGGAGCGGCGCACCTGGAGGATCCGGCCCGCCTCCTCGTACGTGCGGCCCTCGACCTCGACCAGCTCGAGCGCGCGCTGGTCGCGCGGCGCGAGCTGCTCCCACGCCCGCGCGTAGTGGCACAGGAACAGGAGCCAGGCGCCGCGCAAGCGCTCGCTCTGCTCGACCGTGTCGGCCACCTCGTCGGGGCTCTTGCGGTGGTCGGCAGGCTCGCGCAAGCCCTCGGGCAGCTCCTGGAACGAGACCGCCGCCAGGCGCGTGCTCGCGCGCCGCACGATGTTGCCCGCGATCGTCCGCACCCAGACGCGGAAGCTGCCGGCGTGGTCCTCGCGGAAGCTCCCGGGGTAGCGGTACACGTTGACGAACGTGTCCTGGAGCAGCTCGACCGGATCGAGGTGTCCCATGCCCCTGCGCACGAGGCTGCGGATCCAGCGCAGGACGGCGGGCTCGGCGAACGCGTAGAGCGCGGCGAACGCCTCCGGCGAGCGGGTGTCGCGATACAGCGCCATCAGCTCGGTTCCGACGCGGTTCTCGAGCTCTTCCGCCGCTGCGTCGCGCGCCGCGGCGCGGATCCCGCGCTCCTCGAGGGCGGCGAGGACGCCGGGCCAGGACGCGAGCCGCTCGAAGGGGCCTGCCGAGGAGCGCGCCCCCGGCTCGGCGGGTGCCGGCGGCGCGTCGATGCGGGCGAGAGTCATGAGGGGAAACGCTTACACAGGCCGTGCCAAAGAGCGCCGTTCCCAGGCCGGAGACACACGCAAGCCGTTGCAATAGCACGACTTGCTCGGCGAGAAAGGTGTGCCGCAAATGGCGAGCGGCGGCTTCGTGCTCCGCGCGCACGACACGGAATCCCCCACGCAGGCCGGTTTGCGAGCGGTTCCGCACCGGGGGCGGAGCGGTAGGGGATCGATTTCGCGCGCCGTGTGGGCGAAGAGGAACGTTCCAGCGAGCGCGCGGTCGGGTCCGATGACCACGAGGAGCCGTGCGCCCGGCGAGCCCGTCGGCACTCGCCTGGCCAGGCCCCGGCGCGGCAGGGTAGGATGCCGGTGGCCCGCAGGTGGCCGCTCGCCGTCGGCGACGACGACCCTCTCTTTTCGACAGTCCATTGACCGAACACGTCGCGGCGGCCCTCCCGGCCGCTCCACCACCTACGGGCTGGCCCCTCTCGGACCTCGAGACGGCGGCGACGGCTCTGCTCGTCCTGGCGCTGGCCGGTTTCTTCGCGCTGCTGCGCGGGGCGCTCCAGCGGTCCGTCCCCTCGCGGGTCCTCGCGCCCGTCGAGCCGGGCCCCGGCCGCGACCGGCTCGAGCGCCTGCTCAGCCACGCCGACGCGCTGGCGGTGAGCGCGAGCGTGCTCGAGCGGGCGTGCGACGTCCTCTTCGTCGGTCTCGCGATCGCGCTCGCCTCGCCGCAGGAGAGCGTCACCCCGCTCGCGATCGTCGTCGCGCTGCTCGCGTCGGTGCCGCTGCTCCTGCTCGCCGGCGAGCTCCTGCCCGCACTCTTCACCGGCCCGCGCGGCGACGCGCTGCTGCGGGTCTTCCTGCCGACGTTCCACAGGCTCCAGCTCCCGTACTCGGCGCTCGTGCTCGTGCTGCTCGCCGTGCGCCGCGGCGTGCGCCGGATCTTCCGCCTGCCCGACCAGACGGCGGCCGCCCGTCCGATCGTCGAGGGTCTGCGCGGCGTGATCGAGCGCTCCGACATCCGCGGCGAGCTCGAGGAGCACGAGCGCGAGATCATCGCGAACGTGATCGAGTTCCACGACGCGGACGTGGCCGAGGTGATGACGCCGCGCACCGA
Organism: uncultured Planctomycetaceae bacterium; assembly: GCA_964528575.1. Lineage (GTDB taxonomy): Bacteria > Planctomycetota > UBA1135 > UBA1135 > CAZGTQ01. The sequence goes on from CAZGTQ010000350.1 coordinate 7,333, forward strand.
GATCCACGCGATCGACCTCGACGCCGGCGTCGAGGCGGCCGTGCGCCAGGTCGCGGACAGCGGCCACAGCCGGATCCCGGTCTACCGGGGCAACCTCGACACGATCGTCGGCGTCGTCTCGGCGCGCGACGTGATCCAGTGCCTCGCGAACGGCACGTACGGCGACGTCGAGCTGCGCGCTCTGCTGCGGCCGGCGACGTTCGTGCCGGAGACGAAGCACGTCTCCGAGCTGCTCGCCGAGTTCCGCAAGGGCAAGCAGAAGATCGGGATCGTGCTCGACGAGTACGGCGGCACCGCCGGGCTCGTGACGATGGGCGACCTGCTCGCGGAGATCGTCGGCGAGCTCCACGACGAGTGGGACGAGGACGCGCCCGCGCCGGTGCGTCACGTCGACCACGAGCGTGCCGAAGTCGAGGCGACGCACCGCATCAGCGAGGTCAACGAGGATCTCGGCCTCGCCCTGCCGGAGGAGGAGGACTACGAGACGCTCGGCGGCTTCGTCCTCGCGGAGTTCGGCCACTTCCCCAAGGAGGGCGAGCGGTTCGTGCACAACGACGTCGAGTTCTCGGTGCTCGAGGCCAACGACCGGCGCGTCCTGCGCGTCGGCGTCCGCCGCCTCGCGGCCGGCAAGTCGGCTTGACGCGCGTCCGCGACCGGGCCCTCGTCCTGCGCCGTTTCGCGTACGGCGAGACGTCCCTCGTCACGCAGCTCTTCACGCGCTCGCACGGTCGCGTGCACTGCCTCGCGAAGGGCGCGTACCGGCCGAAGTCGCGCTACTGCGGCGTGCTCGACCTGTTCGACACGCTCGAGCTCGAGTGGAGCGCGCCGCGCGGCGCCGAGCTGGCGCTGCTCGCGGAGGCATCGATCGCGACGCGGCGCGCGGTGCTCGCGCGCGACCTGGGCCGCTACCGCGCCGCGCTCGCGGTGCTCGAGCTGCTCGAGCTCGGCACCGTAGCGGGGCAGAGCGAGCCGGCGCTGTTCGCGCTCGCCGAGGAGACGCTCGACGGGCTCGCGCTCGCGGGCGCCGACGCCGTCCTCGAGCGGATTGCCTTCGATCTGCGCTTCCTGCAGAATCTCGGCCTCGCGCCCGCGCTCGACGCCTGCGCGGCGTGCGGCGGACCCGCCCCGCGGCCCACGCGCGCCGGCACGGCCTTCTCCGCGAGCAGCGGCGGATGCCTGTGCCCGGCCTGCGCCGACCAGGCGCGCGCGGCCGGCCGGCGCGTCGCCGCGCTCCCGCCGGACGTGCTGCGCGTCGCGCACGTGCTGCTCACCGCGCCCGTCGCCGAGCGACGGCGCGTGCGGCTCGCCGCAGGCCAGACCGAGCGCGTGCGTGCGTTCGTCGACCGATTCCTGGAGTATCACCTCGAGACCCGCCCGCGCAGCCGCCGGCGCGCGCCGCGACCCGCCCGATGAACCGCACGCTGTACACACCCGAGGCCTACACACCAGGCGCGCCCTACACACCAGACGCGCTCGGCGCGCCCGGCGCGCGTCGCCTCGCGCTGCTGCTCGTGCTCGCGCCCGCGGCGCTCGGCTGCGCGAGCCGCTTCGGCCGCATCACGGCCGAGTCCGCGCCCGGCCACCTCGCGAGCGCGGAGCAGGAGCTCGCCGCCGAGCCGCCGCTGCGCGCGTTCGAGCGCCTGCAAGCGGTCTGGACGGCGGAGAGCCTGACGCCCGAGGACCGCAACCGCACGCAGGCGCTGCTCGAGTCCGCCGCCGGCCGCATCGCCGCGTCCCCCGCCGTCGACGGCGACGACCTGGTCGACCTCGCCGACCAGGAGCTGCCCAAGCGCTTGCGCATCGAGATGTGGATCGCGGGTGCGCAGCGCCTGCTCGAGGAGGGCGAGCGGATGGAGGCGTTCCGCGCGATCCGCGACCTCGAGGAGCAGTATCCGCTGCACCTCGAGCGCGCCGCCGCGGCCGAGGTCGTCGCGCAGGCCGGCTTCTCGCTCGCGGCCGATGACGGCACCTATCTCCTGTTCTTCGACTACCGCGACCGTGCGCCGGGCGTGCTCGAGTACCTCGTCCTGACGTTCCCCTCGAGCCCGCACTGCGACCGCGCCTACTGGACGCTCGGCGAGAAGTACGAGGAGGACGAGGAGTGGCGCGAGGCGCTCGAGCGCCACGAGGACCTCCTGCTCTACCACCCGGGCAGCCCGTACACGATCTACAGCGAGGCGAAGATCCCCTACCTGCGCCTCGCGCGCGTCACCCGCGCCGCCTACGACCGCAGCGCGTTCCGCCGCGCCCGCGCCGAGCTGGAGCGCTGGCTCGAGCGCCACGCTGGACACGAGCTCGAGCCCGACGTCGTCGAGCTCCTCGAGGAGTGCAGCGAGCGGCTGGTCGACAACGACATCGTCGTCGCGAGGTTCTACGTGACGATCTCGAACGCGTTCGGCGCGCGCTACCACGCCGAGCGCGGGCTCGTCGAGGCGCGCCTGCTCGGCGACGCGGAACGCGTGGCGGCCTGCGAGGCGTTGCTCGCGAGCCTGCCCGCGGACGACGCCGACATCGACCCGAGCCGCGTGCTCGGGCCGCGGCTCGACGAGGCCGTCGACGAGGGCTTCGGCATCCCGGTCGAGGGCTCGGGTCTCGACGGGCCGGGGGTGGACGGATGAGAGCGCTGTGCGCCCTCCTGCTCGCGTCGCTGGGCGGCTGCGGCTGGCAGACCGGCCTGATCGCGCCGGACGGCGTCCGGAGCATCGGGATCGAGTACTTCAACAACACGACCCCCGAGCCCGACCTCGAGGTCGCGTTCGCCGCGGTGCTCGGCGAGTCGCTCGTCACGCTCGTCGCCCTCCCGGTCCGGCCGCCGGACGGCGCCGACCTCGTGATCCGCGGTCGCATCGACGAGTTCCGCCGGCGCAGCGGCGTGCGCGACGAGGACAACCAGCTCCTCGAGTCCGGCGTGCGCATCGGAGTGCAGGCGGAGCTCGTGGACCGCGCGACCGGCATCACGCTGCGCACGAGCGACGCGCGCCTGTGGGGCGGCTTCGCCGTCGACCGGACGGAGAACGAGCTCGACACGCGCGTGCGGGTGCTGCGCAACTTGGCGGACGAGGTCATCCTGGACCTGTTCGCACCCCCGACCTACAAGGAGAGCGCGACGGGCGTGCCCGAATGACGGCGCCGACGCCGCGTAAAAGCGCCCCAGGCGGCCCTGCGAGCGGCCCGGGCGCCGCGGCCGCCCCCATCCGGTACCGTACGCGTCGGCGTGCCCCCGCGGTCGGAAGCCGGCCGCCGTCTGAAGACAACCCCGAACGGAGACGATAAGAGCCCCATGGCCGAGCCCCAGGCGCCCGATCCGGAGAAGCAGCGCAAGTCGCGCTCGTTCGGGTCCTTCCTGCTCTTCCTGTTCGTCCTCGTCCTCGTCGTCGGGTGGTACGGCCAGGCGTCGATGTCGCCGGACGAGGACCTGAGCCAGGACCAGTACCTGTGGCACCTCTACTCGGGGAACGTCGTCAGCCAGAAGTTCCACGGGAACGAGAACGGCGCGAACGACGTCGAGGGCTACTTCGTCGACCCGGTCGACGAGAGCAAGAAGAAGAAGTTCAAGACGAGCTTCACGGCGGTCCAGCCGAACGAGGACCTGTTCCGCGAGCTCAAGGCGGCGGGCACGCCGCGGGCGATCGACAGCGCCGAGCTGCGGCGCGCGATCGAGGAGGACTGGTACGCGCCGACGCTCGCGCGCTCGCTCACCGGTTACCGGGTGCTCGAGACGAAGACCGAGCGCGCCGGCGCGGGCGCGCCGCCGACCGAGGTCCAGACGACCAAGCGCGAGACGAAGGAGCGGCTCATCGTCGAGGTCGTCGCGCGCTCGCAGGACGCGTGGCAGGCCGGTCACCCCGGCACCGAGGCGCCGTTCCCGCTGCCCGAGGTGTCGGGCCACCAGTGGCTCGAGGTGGACCTCGGGGGCGTCGACAACCTCGCGGCGCTGATCGGCGAGCTGAAGACGGCCGGCGCCGAGGTCGAGCGCCACGTCTTCGACCTGACCCAGGACCGCGGCTCGAAGTTCAGCGACTCGAACAGCCTCCTGACGACGTTCCTGTTCGTCTACGGGCCCTGGATCCTGATCTTCGCGGTCTTCCTGATCGTCATGCGCCAGATGCGCTCGCAGGGCGGCGCCGGCGGCGTGATGTCGTTCGGCCGCTCGCGCGCACAGCTCTACTCGAAGGAGAACCGCACGAACGTCACGTTCGACGACGTCGCGGGCGCGAACGAGGCGAAGGCCGAGGTGCGCGAGATCGTCGAGTTCCTCAAGAACCCCGGCCGCTTCACGCGCATCGGCGGGCGCATCCCGCGCGGCGTGCTGCTCGTCGGCCCCCCCGGTTGCGGCAAGACGCTGCTCGCGAAGGCGATCGCCGGCGAGGCCGAGGTGCCGTTCTTCTCGATCTCCGGCTCGGACTTCGTCGAGATGTTCGTCGGCGTCGGCGCCTCGCGCGTGCGCGACCTGTTCGAGCAGGCCAAGCAGAACTCGCCCTGCATCATCTTCATGGACGAGATCGACGCCGTCGGGCGCCACCGCGGCGCCGGCCTCGGCGGCGGGCACGACGAGCGCGAGCAGACGCTCAACCAGCTGCTCGTCGAGATGGACGGCTTCGAGGCGAAGGACAACATCATCCTGATCGCCGCCACGAACCGGCCCGACATCCTCGACCCGGCGCTCCTGCGGCCCGGACGCTTCGACCGCCAGATCGTGGTCGACCGGCCCGACCGCGACGGGCGCGCCCAGATCCTCCGCGTCCACACCAAGGGCAAGCCAATCGCCAAGGAGATCGACCTCCAGGTCCTGGCTGGCCAGACCCCCGGCTTCACCGGCGCCGACCTCGCGAACCTCGTCAACGAGGCCGCCCTCCTCGCGGCCCGTAAGGGCAAGCGCGTGATCGAGCAGACCGAGCTCG
>CAZGTQ010000351.1:0-40263 GCA_964528575.1 uncultured Planctomycetaceae bacterium
GCCGGAGCGCGCGGCCTGTGCCACTTCGCGATCGAGGGCGCGGGCGACTGGCTCGTCGACCTGCGCGCCGGCCCCGCGCGCGTCTTCCCGGGCGCGAGCGACGACGCGGAGTGCCGCATCGAGATGGCCGCCGACGACTTCCTGCGCATGGCGCGCGGCGAGGAGGAGCCCGTCGAGCTCTTCTACCGCGGCCGCCTGCGCGCGCGCGGCGACGTGAGCCTCGCGATGCGCGTCGCGGACCTGTGGGCGAGCTGACGCTCAGAGCGACGCGTCGAGCACCGTGATCGAGCGCGCGTTCGACAGGTGGAGCCGCCCGAGCGTGTCGACCGCCGCGGCCTGCGCGTGCAGCGTGCGGGCCGAGGCGGCCGGCGCGAGGTCGGGCGTCGTGAAGACCTGCGTCAACGTGCCCGACGAGGGGACGACGCCCAGCACGACGAGGCTCGTCTGCGGGAACGGCGGGACGAGCAGCGGTGTCGGCACGCCCGGCACGAACGCGGGCGCTCCGACGAGCGAGAGGCCGAGCAGCACGACGTCGCCGCTGGCGCCGAAGGCGTCGAACGTCGCGCTCTCCTGCTCGCGCAGCACCGGATCGGCGACGAGCGAGCGCGGTGCGTCGGCGAACGTCCTCACGGTCCCGTTCCCGGGGACGATGGCGCTTCCGTCGGCTCCGGGCGCGCACGGCGGGTTCGAGCTGCCGCCGGCGCCGGCCGCGATCGTGCTCGCGAGCAGGCGCAGCTCCGACGCGCCCGCGAGCACGATGCCGTCGCCGCCGGCCGCGCCCTGACAGAACGGGCCGCCGTCGCCGCCGCTCCCGCCGCGGACGTCCGCGCGCTCGCAGTGCACGACGGAGGCGGTGGCGCGTAGCGCGTCGGCGCCCGGATCGGGCGGATCGAAGAGCGGAGCGCCGTCGTTCCCGTCCGCCGCGACGATCTGCGTGCCGAACAGATAGACGGTCGAGCTCGCCACGGACGCCGCGAGCGAGGGCGACGAATCGCTGAGCAGGCCGCCCCACGCGACCGAGTCGACGAAGCTCACGTTGCGGCACGCGGAGATCGTGAAGGCCGGCCCGCCGCCGGCGCCGAGTAGCTCGTTGCCGCCACGCACGTCGCAATCCTGCACCCACACGTCTGCGTCGAGGTCGGCGAGGTCGAGCGTCGCGCCGAACAACGGCGCGATGCGCAGCCCGTGGAGCACGAGCTCGCCGTCCTGGTCGAAGCGCGCGACGATCCGCTCGAGCTCGACGTTCGCGCCCGTGTCGGCGACGAGCGACAGCGGCCGGTCGACGAGCACGCTGCCGTACGTGCCGCTGCGGATCAGCACGACGTCGCCCGGCGACGCCGAGGCGATCGCGTCCTCGACGACCGTGTGCGTGACGCCCGGGCCGCCGTCGTCGTCGACGACGAGCACGTTCTGGGCGCCGAGCGGGAGAGCGAGCGAAGCGGCGGCGAGGCCGCACAGGAGCGTGTGGTTCATGGCAGGGGTCCTCCGACCCGGGATGCCCACCCCCACCCCCTCCGGGTTCAGAGCTGGCTGTGTTCCGTGTGCAAGACCTCCGGCGAGCCGTTCGGATTCGTTCCGCAGCGTGCGGATTCGCGGCGTTTCGGCCCCGGAGCACGGCGCGCGCGCGGCTCGAACGTCGCTTCTGCGCTCGAATCGGGCTCCTCCGGGCCAGGGGGACGGACCGTTGCACACGGAACGCAGCCAGTTCAGAGGGGGGCCAGGACGAGGACGAGCTCGCTCCGCACCCCCGCCTCGAGCGTCGCCTCGACCTCGACCGGCTCGTGCGCCGGCGAAGTGACGCGCAGGCGCCACGCGCCTGGCGCGAGGCTCCATGGGAGCTCGTACGCGCTGCCGTCCGCCGCGGGGACGACTCCGTCGACGCGCAGCGCGGCCGCCTCGGTCGAAGGGGCGGCCGGCGTGATCGAGAGTCCGAGACCGCTCCCCGTCGGCAATGCGACCGGGCACACGTCCGAGCGGTCGTCGTGGGGGAGCGGCGCGTCCGTGCGCGCGATCGGCTCGACGAAGCGAACCGCGAGCCGGCCGCCGCGCCCGAGCGCGACGGTCGCGCGCGTCGCGCGGCCCGCGGCGACGCGCACCGGATCGAGGGCGAGCGTCCGACGGTCGAAATGGCGCGCGCCGTCGGGCGGCGTGACGAGGACGCGGTACTCGCCCGGCGGGATCGCGTCGAGCACGCCGTCCGGCGACGGCTCGAGCTGCGTGAGGCCGGCGATCGGCCGCAGCAGAGTCGGCGCGAGCAGGCTCGCGCTCCAGCCGGCCGACGGCGCGCCGTCCGTGCCGCGCACGTCGAGCGCCAGCCGCCCCGTCTCGCGGACCGCGCGCAGCGTCCAAGCGAAGCGCGTCGCCCAGCCCGCCGGCTCGATCGCGACCCGCTGTTCGTGCGGCAGCGCACCGGCGACGTCCGCGAGCAGCACGACGAGCGCGCCGGGGCGGACGGGGAACGTGATCCGCGCGTCGGGGCCGACCGTGTGCGCTTCGAGCGTGTCGACGACGCGCGCGCCGGCCGCGTCGAGCGTCGCGCACACGACGCGCGCGCCGCGCAGGGGCTCGCCCGCTTCGTCCGCCAGCGTCAGGTCGAGGACATGGTCGGAGTCGACGAGCACGACGTCGTGCGCTCCGGCGTCGAACAGGTCCTGCGGCGCGAGCGGCGCGTCCGGCGGGCACGGCGCGCGGCGCAGATCCCAACGTGTCGTGACGAGGTAGCGGCCGCGCTGGAGCCCGCCGATCTCGAAGCGCCCGTCCGCGCCGGCGGTCGTGTGGCCGAAGCGGCGGCCGGGGTCGACCTCGGGCGCGGCCGGCTCCGCGGCGGCCCACGTCCAAGCGCCGGTGGCCGCGTCGAAGCCGACGAGGCGCGCCTCGACGGCAGCGAGCGCGGCGGGGGCGCCGTCGGGCCGCGTCACGCGTCCCGCGATCGACTCGCACGGGCGCAGGACGAGGTCCGGCACTCGCACGTCGCCGCTCGCGTGGCCCGCGTCGTCGAGCGCGACGTGACCCGCGCCGGCCGCGCCCGCGTAGCGCACGCGCGCGATCCGCTCGCCCGGCTCGAGACCGACGTGATACGTGCCGCGCGCGTCGGTCGCGGCGTGCGCGCGCCGGCCGCCGTGCGTCTCGACGAGCGCGTAGACCGTCGCGACCGGCGCGCCACGCGCGTCGAGGACGCGGCCGCTCGCGAGGCGGCCGCGGACGAGCTCGACCTCGTGCACGCCGTCCGGCGCGGCGAGCGTGGACGCGGGGCGGTAGCCGGGCTTTGCACAGCGCAGGCCGAGCGTCGTTGCGCCGCGCTGCAGCGCGCCGAGCTCGTGCTCGACCGGCACCGCGATCGCGAAACGACCCACGACGTCGGTCACGCCGCGCCCGATCTCGCGCTGCTCGTCCCACCAGACCCAGCGCGCGCCGACCTCGACGCCGTCGATGCCGCGGCCCTCCGCGTCCCGCACGACGCCACGGATCGTCGGCGCATCGCTTGCGGCCTCGCCGGTCGCGGCATCGACGCGGCGTGCCGCGCGCGCCGACCTCGCGCCCGCCGCGGCGCCGGCTGCGTCGTCGGCCGCCGCGGTGCGCGCTCCCGGGGGCTCGCCCGACGGCGGGTTGCCGCGTACCGCGGCGAGCGCGGCGACGAGCGCGACGACGAGCGCGAGCGCCGCGGCCGCGGCGGCGAGCGGCGCGACGGCGGACGCGGGTCGCCGCGCGTCCTGCGCGAGCGGAGCGAGCACGGCGAGCCACGCGCGCCGGCCGCGCTCCTCGTCGAGCCGCTCGCGCAGCCGCGCCAGCCCGCGCCGGACCCGCGTGCGTACCGTCTCGAGCGGAAGGCCTTCGTCGGCCGCGATCGCGCGCAGCGGGAGCTCGTCGAGGTAGTGGCGCAGCAGCGTGCGGCGGTAGGGCTCGTCCATCGCGAGCAGCGCCTCGACGGCGAGCTGATGCAGCTCCATGCGCTCGACGAGCTCGTCGGCGCTCGGCGCAGGGTCGTCACGCGCGAGGTCCCGCTCGCGCCGCGCGCGCCGCGCCTCGGAGCGACGCCCATGCGACGCGAGGCGGCGCAGGACGGCGCTCCAGTAGCCGCGCAGGTTGTCCGCGTGGCGCGGGGGCCGCCGCGCGATCGTGAGCCAGCCCTCCTGAACGAGGTCGTCCGCCGCCGCGTGGTCGCCCACGAGGCTGCGCGCGAGACGCCGCGCGAAGGGCAGGTCGTCGAGCAGGAGCGCCGGATCGATCGGCTCGGCCATTCTGCTTCACTCCGGGCAGGATGCCCGCGGTCCGGCGATCCGGGTCCAGCGGAACGGAAAAAGCCTGTCGTCCGGGGCGGCTCACCCGTTGCGCAAGTGCAGCGCCGCGAACGAGTACGCCGCGACGACGTGGTCGTGGCCGTCGACGGTCGGGACGAGCGCTTTGACCGGCGGGCCGATGCGCGGGTCGTAGCGGGGCTCGCGCAGCGGCTCGCCGGCGAGTTGCATGCCCGAGGCCGCGACGATCTGCTCCGCGACCTCCGCCGCCGTGCGCGGCGGGTCGCCGACGAAGCGCGCGCCCGGGCCGAAGTCGAACGTCATCAGGAGCGAGCCGCCGGGGCGCAGGACGCGGCGTAGCTCGGCGAAGTGCGCGGCGCGGTGACGGCGCAGGATCCCCTCGAAGACCGAGATCGAGAGCGCGACGTCGAAGCCGTCGGCGTCGAGCGGGAAGGGGCCGACGCCGCCGTGCACCGCGCTGAGGCGGTCGGCGAGGCCGAGCGCTTCCGCGTTGCGGTTGACGCGCTCGGCGACGTCGCGGTCGACGTCGAGCACGACGACCTCGAAACCGCGCTCCGCGAGCAGGTACGCGACCGGGCTGCCGCCGCCGCCGACGTCGAGCACGCGGCGCAGCGGGCGCTCGGCGTGCAAGCGCTCGAGCTCGATCAGGACGTGCGCGTTCTCCCACGCGCGGCCGAAGTCGTGGCGCAGCACCAGACCGCGCGCCTCGACCCGCGCGACGAGAGCGGCGAGCGCCTCGTTCTGCGCGCGGTACTCGGGCCGCGAGAGGTCGTCGCGGAAGCGGACGAGCACGCGGTTGAAAGCGCTCGTGCTCATGCGACCTCTCCCGCGCTCGCGAGGCGTCGCCGCGCCGGCGCCGGATCGAATTGCCAAACGCCGAGCTCGTCGCCCAGGCCGTCGGAGAGATCGATCACGCGCACGTACACCGGGCTGTGCATCTCGGCGAGCATCGACGCGCTCGGGCTCCATCGCTCGCCGCGGCCGAACGCGCCGGCTGCGAGGAAGAAGTACGGGTCGTAGGCGAGCTCGACGAGGAAGCGCTCGTACGCGCGCGGCAGACGCACCACAGGGACGCCGTCGTCCCAGTCCGCCGGCGCGATGTCGCGGTACGGCGGGATGCGCGCGCGGCGCTGCGTGAACGAGAGCCCCTCGAAGCGCGTCGAGAGCGCGTGCACGAGCCCGCCGAAGCGACCGTGCCACTTCCTGAAGAAGAGCTCGCGGCTCGTGCGCCAGCGCTGCATCGCGAGCTCGGGATCGGTGCTGCCGGAGCGGTTGTACAGGTGCACGATCTTCGCGCCACAGACCTGCACGATGCGATGGCCCGCCGCGAGCACGCGCAGCGACAGGTCGGTGTCCTCGAAGTAGAGCGGATAGCGCTCGTCGAAGAAGCCGACCTCGTCGATCACGGAGCGGCGGATCAGGAAGCACCAACCCGCGAACATCTCCATCTCGATGTCGCCCTCGGCGTCCCACACGCGCAAGAATCCCGGCCGGCGCCGGTCGCAATAGCGGCGCACGACGCGCGCGCTGACCGCGGCGAGCGGGAGCCACACGAGGTCCTCGAGCTTGGGGGTGATCCCCGTCGGCAGGCGGCTCTCGAGCCCCCGGTCCGCGAACGTCTCGGGCGTGACCGCGCCCGCCTCGGGATGCGCCTCGAGGTAGCGCAGCATCCGCTCGAAGCAGTGCGGCTCGAACAGGACGTCGGGGTTCGAGACGAGCACGTACGCGCCCGACGCGCGCCCGAACGCCAGATTCATGCCCTGCGCATAGCCGCTGTTCTCGCCGTGCCGCACGAGCGCGCCCCCGAGCTGGGCGACGAGCTGCTCGACGCGCCGCTCCGCCTCCTCGTCGCCCTGCGGCGACGCGTTGTCGACGACGATCGCCTCGTACGGCATCGGCGAGCCGTCGGCGCGCGTCGGCGGATGCGCGCGCAGCGACTCCAGAGCGTTCGCGAGCACCCGCCAGGAGTTATAGTTCACGAACAAGGCCGAGAATTCGGGCGCCGCCTTCATGAGGATCCTGCACATCGTACCGGCCTACCACCCCGAGGGACCGGGCGGGATCGAAGTCTACTCGCGCTACGTCGCCGCGCTCCAAGCCGCGGCGGGGCACGACGTGCACGTGCTCGCCGGCAGCGCCGAGCCGTGGCCGCGCTGCGGCATCGAGGACGAGCGCGTCGACGGCCTGCCGGTGCACCGGCTGCACCGCGACGACCTGTACTTCGTGCACCACGCGAAGTCGTACCACCCCGACGTCGAGCGCCTCGTCGCCGAGCTGATCGGGCGCGTCCGCCCCGACGTCGTCCACGTGCACCAGTGGCTGCGGCTGACGGCGAACCTCGTCGAGATCGCCGACCGCGCGGGCGTGCCCGCCGTCGTCACGCTCCACGACTACTACGTGTCGTGCCCGCGCTGCTACCGCATGGACCGCGACGAGCGCGCGTGCCTGCGGCACCTGTCGGTCGAGAGCTGCGCGCCGTGCGTCCCGCGCTGGGGGCACGAGAGCGAGGCCGAGGTCGCCGAGAGCATCCTCCTGTTCGCCGACCAATACCGCGCCGAGCTCGCGCTCGCGCGCGCCGTCCTCGCATCGACCGACCGCACGGCCGACCTCGTCGCCGAGCTCGCCGCGCTCGACCGCGCGCGCATCGAGCGCCTGCCGCTCGCGCACCCGCCCTGGAACGGCTTCCCCGAAGGCACCTACGAGCCGCCCGCGCCCGGCGCGCCGTTCCGCTTCGGCCACTGGGGCCGCATCGCGCCGCACAAGGGCGTGCTCGTGCTCCTCGACGCGCTGCGCCTCGCGGTGCAGCGCCTCGCGCGCCCGGTCGAGCTCCACGTGCTCGGCGCGATCGACGCCGAGCACGAGCCCGCGGTGCGCGCGCGCGCCGCGGGGCTCCCGGTGCGCTGGTGCGGCGCGTTCGAGCCGCACCAGCTCGCCGCCGCCGGTCTGCACGCGGGCGTGTTCCCCTCGCTGTGCATCGAGACGCACGGCTTCGCGTTGGACGAGTGCTTTCGCCTCGGCCTGCCGTCGATCGTCAGCGACCTCGGCGCGCCGGCCGAGCGCGTCGGCGACGCGGGGCTGGTCGTGCCGCACGACGACGTCGGAGCGCTGGCGGACGCCCTCGTCGCGCTGGCGGCGGAGCCCGAGCGCGGCCGCGCGCTGGCCGAGCGCATCCCGCGGCTCCCGACGCCCGCCGAGCACGTCGCGGCGCTCGAGCGCGTGTACGAGCGCGCGCTCGCCGCTCCCGCGCCCCAGCCGCGCGAGCCGCATCCCTCGGCGCTGCGCCGCGCGTCCTTCCTGAACCTGCAGCGGGAGAGCGCGCACGGGCGGCTGTGCCCGCCGGGCGGGCCGAGCTAACGGCCGGGGCGCCCCGCACGTCGTGCTCGGCATGCGCTCCACCGGCCCTTGCCTCGCGCTGCTCGCGGCCGCGTTCGCGGTGTCGGGCGGTCCGTACGACGCGGACCCGGACCATCCGTGGAATCGCGTGCACCGCGCGCTCTTCGCGCGTCTGTCGGCGTCGGGCGAGCCGTACGACGCCGACCTCGGGCCGCCGCCGCTGTGGCGCGCGAGCGACTACCTGTTCGAGGACGAGCGGTACCTCGAGGCGACGCGCGCGCTCGACGCGTTCCTCGCGGACGGCGCGGCGCAGCGCGTCGACGACCCGCTGCGGCGCGCGCTCCTCCAGCACGACCTGTGGACGGTCGCGGAGCATTGCGCGGGCGAGGGGAGCGAGCCGCCCGATGCGCGGGGCGCCGAGCTCGCGCGCCGCGCCGTGCGCGCGGCGGCCGCGCTCGCCCTGTCGCGCGCGGAGATCGACGCGCTGCCGGACAACTACGCCGCGGCGGTCGCGTCGGAGCGTTTTCCCGCCGCGCCCGACCTGGCGGCCGAGCGTGCGCCGTTCCTGCCGCCGCGCCTGTTCGACGAGGACGGGCCGTGGGTGCTGGTGCGCCGCCGCGCCGCGGGCCGGGACGAGCCGTTCGCGCCCGCGCACACGCTGGCGAGCGCGGGGCGCTCCGTGTTCGCGACGTACGTGCGGGTGCCGGGCGAGCGCGCCGCTACGCTCGCGTTCCTCGACGCGCTCGCGGCGGCCGATCCGACGGTGCCGTGCGACGAGTCGGCGTGCGCCGCGCGCGCGGGCGAGGCGCACCGGCACCTGCGCGGGGAGCTGCCCCGCCCGCCGGTGGGCACGGCGTTCGCGCTCGTCGAGCGGCTCGTGCTCTTCGACGACGCGGGCCGGCTCGCGCCGACGCCGCTCGTGCGCAGCGTGCAACTGCGCGTGCTGCGCGCGTTCGAGCCGCACGGCGAGACCTGGTTGGGCGCCGCGTGGGAGCGGACGCACGTGCCCGTGCAATTCGACCTGTCGCGCTCGGCGCTGCTCGCGGGTCGCGCGGGCGGGCTCGTCGCGTGCGGGCCCGACGAAGTGCGCCCGTCGCATTTCGGCACGCACGGCGACCCGCTCACGACGACATGGCCCCGGCGCGCGACCCTCGCGAGCTGCACGGGCTGCCACGGCGCGCCGGGGATGCTCTCGGTCGCCAGCTACACGGGCGTCGTGTCGGGGCCGGGGACGCTCGAGGACGTCGCGCTCGCGGGTCCGGTGCGCGGGCTCGCGCCGGCGACGCACGACGAGCTGCGGCGCGTCGCGACGCGCGTGCAGAGCGAGCGCTTCGAGTGGGGCTTCGTGCGCGCGCTGCTCGCGGCGCACGGGCGCTGAAGGCAGCGCGGCGCTGTCTCGCGTGCGCGCGCGACCGCACGCGCACGCCCGCGCGCGCGCGCCCGCGCGGGCCCGCCGGCCCCCACCCTCCGCCCTGCCGGACCGGGTGGGGGAGCTCTCGGTTGCGCTCTCGGCTCGATTCTCATGCGCCGCTCTCGAGCTCCTCGAGCAGGCGCAGGTACGCCTCGTAGCGCGTGCGCGCGATGGTGCCCGCCTCCACCGCCGCGCGGACGGCGCAGGCGGGCTCGCGCGTGTGTGCGCAGTCGCTGAAGCGGCAGCGCGTCGCCGGCTCGTCCAGCTCGGGGAACGCGCGGCGCAGCGCCGGCGCGTCGAGGCGTCCGAGCCCCAGCTCGCGGATGCCGGGAGTGTCGATGATCCGCGTGCCGTCCGGCAGCTCGACGAGGGTCGAGCCCGTCGTCGTGTGGCGGCCCTTGCCGTCGGACGCGCGGACGGCGCCGACGCGGCGCGCGCCCTGGGGGTCGAGGCGGTTGAGGAGCGACGACTTGCCCACGCCGCTGTGACCGACGAGCACGCACGTGCGACCGGCGAGAGCGGCGCGCAGCGGGTCGATGCCCGCGCCCGTCGCCGCCGAGACGACGTGCACGGCGATGCCGATCTCGCGGTAGGGCAGGAGCGCGCGCTCGATCGCCGTCCGCTCGCGCTCGCCGGTCACGAGGTCGAGCTTGTTGACGCAGACCGCCGGCTCGACGCCGCCGCGCGCGGTCGCGACGAGCAGGCGGTCGATCAGCGCCGGCCGCAGCTTCGGCTCGAGCGCCGCGAGCACGAGCACCGCGACGTCGACGTTCGCCGCGAGGACGCGCTCGCGCGCCGGGTTCGCCGGATCGGGGCGCGCGAGCGTCGTGCGGCGCGGCTCGACCGCGACGACGAGCGGCGCGGCGCCCGCCCGCGCGCGCAAGCGGACGCGGTCGCCCACCGCGAGCGAAGTCTGCTGCGTCGCCGCGAGCGGGCCGTCGAGGTCGGCGCGCACGAGCACCCCTTCTGCGAGCACGTCCGCCGCGCCGCGCGCGAGCGCGAGGACGAGCGCGGGCGTCGTCGGCGCGCCAGCCCGCTCGTGCGGATCGCGGGGCGCGGCGGGCTCGGCGCCGGCGCCCGGTTTCGGCGCCGCGTGGCCGAGCACGCGCTCGCTCGGCCGGATGCGCTCGAACGCCTCGGCCCCGTCGTCGTCCTGCTCGCGCCAGTCGTTGCGGCGCGGCTTGTGCGTCTTGCGCGCCTTGCGCTCGCGTGCCTTCTCCTTCAGCTTGCGGTAGTCCTCGCGGGACTTCTGTTTCGCGATGCCGCGCAGCGCGCGGCGGACGTATTCGTCCTTCGGTCGTTCGTTCAACGCGTTCGTCTCGATACCGGTCGTCGGGTCGGGTTCCTGCTCGGACGACGCGCTGGGTGCGAGCGAGGAGCGCGTCGGCGCACGGAGTGCGGACCCGGACGAACGGGATGAGCGAACAGACCGGGAGCGCACGGGGAGAATCCCCTTTCCGCTTCCGTCCCCGGATCGAGGGCCGATCAGACGGGGACGGAGGCGACGACGACAACAGTCTCGATCGTCATTGCGCCTCCGGCTCGTTGCGTGGGCGCGGCAGGAGCGCCGCGCGGACGCACGAGCAGACCCGATCAGCCGCGATCGCGCAAGGTGTGCTCGTCGGCGAGCTTCGCGAACATCACGTGGTCGCGCCACTTGCCGGCGATGCGCAGGTAGCGCAGCGCGAGCCCCTCGCGCCGGAAGCCGGCCTTCTGGGCGACGCGCAGGCTCGCCCCGTTCGTCGGGATCACGTTCGCCTGGACGCGGTGCAGCCCGAGCCCCTCGGGCGGCGGCGCGAACGCGAGGTCGAGCAGCGCGCGCACGCCCTCGGTCGCGATCCCGCGCCCCGCGACCTCGACGTTGACGCTCCAGCCCGCGTAGCCGTTGCGGAAGACCCCGTACACGACGTCGGAGAGGTTGAAGAAGCCGCCGATGCGGCCGTCCGCGAGCACGCCGACGAAGCGCGCCTGGCTCCCGTCGCGCAGGCCCTGCGCCGCGCGCTCGATCTGGCTCGTGAAGACGTCGTCGAGCGCCGTCCCCGGCTCCCGCGCGGGGTACCACGGCCGGAAGAGCTCCTCGCTCGCCGCGTGCACGCGCACCCACTCCTCGCGGTCGCGCGCCGCCAGCGGCCGCACGAGCAGCCGCTCGGTCTGCACCTGCAGCTTGCGCACGTCGAGCAGGGGCTCCACGCGCGCTACGGTAGCGCCGCGGCCGGGTCCCCGTCCCCCTCGGTCGTCCGCAGTCCGCGGAGCGGTGCTCTGCTCCACCAAACGACGAGCGCCGCCCGGCACCCGGCCGGACGGCGCGCTCTATCGGCCGTCGAACGGCTCTACTGCTCGAACGTCTCGCAGTCGCTGTTCGTCAGCAGGAAGCCGCCCTGCTGGTCGAACACGACCGCCTGCGCGTACACCGACAGCCCTTCGAGGGCCGGGTTGTTCGGCACGGGGAACTGGAACTCGAGGTTTCCGCCGCCGGGGATCTGCCCCTGCGCGACGAGCGTGGACGCGAAGAGGTCGAGGAAGGCGACGCCTTCCGATCCGAAGTTCACGAAGCCCGGTGCGGGGGAGGCGAAGAAGAGCGCGAGATCGCCGGGAGCGCCGAACACGCCGACGGAGATCTTCTCGCCGAGCTTGCCGTTGCCGCCGACCTCGAAGCGCTCGGGGACGACTTCGATCGAGGTGACGTCGACGGACGGCGCGTTGGCGCTGCCGTTCCACGAGCCGGTGATGCGCACGCTCTGGCCGACGAACGCGTTCAGGTTGAACGCCGCGCTCGTGAGCTGCGTGTCGGTGCAGTCGACGAAGAACTGGTTCGCCGTTCCCTGCACGTCCTCGACCTGACCGAGGAACGTGACCTTCTGAGCGGCGGAGACGGAGACGAGGCTCGCGAGAGCGAGAGCGAGGTGATGGAGGCGCATGGGAGGACCTTGGAACGGAGACCTTTCGTGCGCGAGCGAAGTTGCTCGCGCGTCGGTCTCGCTTGCGCAAGGCGCGTGCCCCGCTCCAAGAGCCCGTTGGCGGGCGCTGGAAGCCCTCTCGCGCGCGCCGCGTCCGAACGCTGGACGAGCGACGTCCACGTCCTGGACGCCGCCGCGTCTCAGATCCCCTCGAGCCGGCCCCGCGCGTCGCCGAACGTGTCGATGCGTACGCTCATGCGCTCGAGCAGGGCGAGGTGCAGGTCGCTCAGCGGCGTTTCCTTCGGGAAGCGCACGTGGCGACCCGGGTGCAGCGTGCCGTTGCCGCGGCCCGCGAGCAGGATCGGGACGTCGTGGTGGTCGTGGCGGTTCCCGTCGGCGATGCCGCTGCCGTAGACGAGCATCGCGCGGTCGAGCAGGCGCGCGTCGCCCTCGCGCGCCTCGGCGAGGCCGCGCACGAGGTGCGCGAGCTGCTCGACGTGGTAGCGGTTGATGCGGCGGATCTGCTCGCGCTTCGCCGCGTCGCCGCCGTGGTGCGAGATCGTGTGGTGGCCGTCGGCGATCTCCAGCTCGCGGTAGCTGCGGTTGCTGCCCTCGTTCGCGACCATCAGCGTCGCGATGCGCGTGCTGTCGGTCTGGAACGCGAGCACGACGAGGTCGCTCATCAGCCGGACGTGCGCGCCGAGGTCGGCCGGCTCCTCGTCCGACGGACGCTGCTCGTCGGGCACCTCCGCCGCGATCCGCTCCTTCGCGAAGTCGATGCGCCGTTCGAGCTCGCGCACGCTCTCGAAGAACTGGTCGAGCTTGCGCCGGTCGGCCGCGCCGAGCTTCGACTCGAGCCGCAGCGCGTCGGCGCGCACGAAATCGACCACGCTCTTGTCGCGCTCCGCCCGCGCCCGCCGCGCCGCCTGCGACTCGCCGCCGCCGTCGCGGAACAGCCGGTCGAACGCGCGCCGCGGGTCGGTCTCCTTGCCCGCCGGCGTCGCCTCGTCGATCCACGACACGTTCGTCGAATAGGCGCACGCGTAGCCCGAGTCGCAGTCGCCGGCGCGCCGGCCGCGCTCGCAGCCGAGCTCGAGCGAGCGCAGGCGCGTCGCGTCGCCGACCGCCGCGGCCGCGATCTGGTCCGCCGACGGACCCAGCCGCACCTGCGACGCCGACTTGAGCGGCTGCACGCCCGTCAGGAACGCCGCCGCCGCGCGCGCGTGGTCGCCCGGCCCGTCGCCGTTGGCGCGCGCCTTGTCGCACGTCAGCCCCGTCAGCACCGACAGGTCCGCACGCAGCGGGGCGAGCGGCTCGAGGATCGACGGCAGCTCGAAGTCGGCGCCCGTCGCGCTCGGCCGCCAGTGCTCCGTCTCGACGCCGTTCGGCACGTAGACGTACGCGAGTCGCGTCGCAGGCTCGTCCGCGCGAATCGCGCTCGGCAGCGCGCGCAGCGCGGACGGCAGCATCGCCTCGAGCAGCGGGAGGCCGAGCGCGGTGCCGAAGCCGCGCAGGAGCGTGCGACGCGAGAGGACGTTCATCGGGTGTCGGCGCGCCGCGTTCGGAACGCGTCGGAGGAGACGATCGCGTGGACGAGCTGGCGCAACGTCGGCCGCTCCTCGTCGAGCCGCGCGAGGACAGCATACACGGTCGGCCGGTCGGACCGCTCCAGGCCGCGGCCGAGCGCGTAGACGAGCATCTTCTCGGTCAGCGCCTGGGGCAAGCGGCCGTCGGCACGCAGCGTCGCGGCGAGCTCGAGCGGCCCCTCGAACGTGCGCCCGTCCGGCAGCTCCCCGCTCGCGTCGACGTCCGCGCGCAGCCGGCCGACCGCGTCGTACGTCTCGAGCGCGAAGCCGAGCGGGTCCATGCGCGCGTGGCACGCGGCGCACGCCGGGTCGGCGCGGTGCTGCTCGAGCCGCTCGCGCAGCGACGCGGCGGACAGGGCGGCCGCGTCCTCGCCGAGCGAGTCGACGCCGGGCAGCGGGGGCGGCGGCGGCTCGCCGAGGAGCGCGTCGAGGATCCACTTGCCGCGCTTGGTGGGGCTCGTGCGCGTCGGATCGCTCGTCGAGACGAGCACGCTGCCGTGGCCCAAGAGGCCGCGGCGGTCGGTGCCCGCGAGCGAGACGATCTGCATCGCGTCGCCGCGCACGCCCTCGATTTCGTAGTGCCGCGCGAGGCGCTCGTTCGCGAACGTCCAGTCGGCGTCGAGCAGCTCCCACAGGCTGCGGTCCGCGCGCAGCACGCGGTCGAAGAACAGCCGCGTCTCGGCGCCCATCGCGGCGCGCAGCTCCTCGTCGAACGCGTCGAAGCGCTCGGGATCGGGCGTCGCCGCGTCGAGCCGCTCGATCTGCAGCCATTGGGCCGCGAAGCGCTCGGCGAGCGCGGCCGAGCGCGGGTCTGCGAGCATGCGCTCGACCTCGGCGGCGAGCGCCTCGTCGTCCGCGAGCGCGCCGGCGGCCGCGTGCTCGAGCAGCTCCTCGTCCGGCGCGCTGCTCCACAGGAAGTACGACAGGCGCGTCGCGAGCTCGTGCCCCTCGAGCGCGCGCACGGCGGGCGCGCGGCCCGGCGGCGGGTCGAGCTCGATGCGGTAGACGAAGCTCGGCGACGCGAGCAGCGCCTCGAGCGCGCGCCGCGCCTGCGCTTCGAGCGTTTCCTCGTCCGCGACGAACCGGCGCAGGCGCGAGAGGTCGATGCGCGTCGCGGGCCGCCGCCACACGCGCTCGACCAGATGCTCGAGGAGCGCGTCGAGGCGGCGGCGGCCGAGTTCGGGGCCGAAGCGCTCGAAGAGGCCGACCTGGAACGCGGACGGCGGCGGGGGATCGAGCGGCCCGGCGACCTCGATCCAGCGCACGTAGAGGTTGCGGTCGCGCTTGCTCGCGTCGGGATCGTCGGGCGCCCAGTAGTCGTTGACGAAGGACGCGGCGACGTCGCGCCGGCCCGCGCCGAGCTCGACCGCGCGCTCGAACGTGCCCGGCGCCGCGCGCTCCGCGGCGACGTCGAACGTCGTCTCGGTGCGGCCGTCGACGACGAGCGCCATCCGCGCGACCTCGGGTCCGGCCTGGTCGGCGAACGCGCGCACGCGCACGCGGTACGTGCCGGCGCGCGGCGCCTCGAAGCGCGCGACCGCCGCGCTGCGCGAGTACAGCGCCGCGGCGCCGTGCCCCTGGTCGGGCGCGTCGAGCTCGGTCGCCTCGAAGCGGCGCTCGCTCGGCACGCGCGTGTCGTCGACGACGATCGCGCGCGCCGCGATCTCGCCCGCGGCGTCGACGTAGTGCTCGAAGAGCAGCGGCGACACGGACAGCGCGCCGCCGTCGTTGTCGAAGCCGGCGCCGGCCGAGTCGGAGGGAAAGCGCTCGCGCGCGTCGAAGGCGAGGCCGAACAGGTCGCGCACCGTGTTCTCGTACTCGGCGTTCGACAGGCGCCGCAGCGGCGCGGGCCCGGGATCGATCGGCGCGTCCGGGGCGGGACCGCCCGCGTCCGCGTCGCCGAGCAGTGTCCCGATCCACGCGCTGATCGCGTCGCGCTCGCTCGCGCTCGGCCGCGCGTGTCCCTCGGGGGGCATCTCGTCGTAGCGCAACACGTCGCGCACGAGCTCCCACGTCTCGCGCTCGTCCGGCGCGCCCGCGAGCGTGAGGAGCGCGAGGTCGGCCTGCGGCTCGCTCGCGCCGTGGCACTCGCCGCAGTAGCGCGTCAGGAGCGGCCGCACGTCGGTCGCGAAGTCGTCGGACGCGCGCGGCGCGGTGGCGGCGAGTGCCACGGCGCCGCCGAACAGGAGCGCGGCGCCGAGGAGTGCGTTTCCAGCGAGGGGCACGCCGCCATCGTAAGGCCCGCGCACGGCGGTTGGGACGGCCGTTGCGGGCTCGTGCTCGCCCGCGCAGACTCAGGCTCGGCGGACGGTCCGCCCGGCCCTGCATCCGCGTCGACTGCGCACGCGCCGCCGGCGTCGTGCGCGAGCAAGGAGAATTCGATGAACGAGCGGGATCTCGTGAGCCGCCTGGAGCGGCTCGAGCGCAGCAACCGTCGTCTGAAGTGGACCGCCCTGGGCGGTCTCGCGCTCGCCGGCCTGGCGAGCATGGCCTCGCCGCTGGTCTGCAAGACGGTGACGGCCGAGCGGCTGATCGTCCATGACTCGAGCGGCCGCACGCGCATGAAGATGGACGCGTACATGACGCAGACGCCGAGCCTGTCGTTCTTCGACGAGAAGGGCCGCCACGCGGGCGACCTGTCGGTCGACGCGAAGGGCGCGATGCACCTCACGGTCGTCCGCGAGGGCGAGAAGCACAGCGCCCCGCTCGCGACGCTCCTGCAGCCCCGGACGGCCGCCGACGACGCGCAGACGAAGGTCGACGACGATCCGGGCGTCAACTGACGCGGGTCAGCGCGTGTAGCCGAGCTCGCGCAGCGTGTCGATCTCGTCGGGCGCGAGCAGGACGGGCGCCACCGGGGCGACGCCGCTCTCGAGCCACAGGAGCGTCGTGCCCGGCGGGGGCCAGGGGAGATCGGCGCCGTCGGCGCGCGGGACGCTGTCGCGCTCGAGCGACGCGGGCGTTTCGCGCGCCGCGCCGTCGGGGCCGACGCGCAGGGCGAGCGGCTCGCCGTCGAGCGTCGCGGTGACGTCGAGCACGCGTCCGCGGCACCAGAAGACGAGCTCGAGGCGCTCGCGCTCGAGCACGGTCTCGAGCGCGAGCGTCGTGCGGCCGAGGTCCAGCTCGAACGCCGTCTCGGGCGGCGCGGGGCGCGCGGCGAAGTTCGCGTCGAACAGGTCGTCGGTGCGGATCGAGAGCGCGAGCTCCTGGCCCGGCTTGCCCGCCACGCGCACGTGGAAGCGGCCCTTCTGCAGCATCTCCCAGCGGAAGGCGTCGAGATCGGCGCGCGCGCGGCGCACGACGTCGGGATGGTCCGCGGCGACGTCGCGCGACTCTGCGGGATCCGCGCCGACGTCGTAGAGCGCCTCGGTGCGAAAGACCGGGTCGTGCACGTACTTGAAGTCGCCTGCGACCCAAGCCTTCTCCGCGGAGCTGTCGTACGACGGATACTCGATCACGTACGCATCGTCCGCCGGCGCGTCCGGCGCGAGGCGGTCGACGCCCTGGAAGCGCTCCGGCGCGAGCACGCCGAGCGCGCTCAGCACGGTCGGCGCGAGGTCGATGCTCGCGACCGGCCGCTCGACGACGCGACCCTCGAAACGGCCCGGCACGCGCACGATCAGCGGGATGCGCACCTGGTCGTCGAAGAGCGTGTAGCCGTGGTGGTAGTGCCCGTGCTCGCCGAGTCCCTCGCCGTGGTCGGCGACGAACGCGACGACCGTGCGCTCCCACTGGCCGCTCGCGCGCAGCGCGTCGAGCACGCGGCCGAGCGCCGCGTCCATCTCGGCGATCTCCGCGTCGTAGTAGTCGCTGACGAAGCGCGCGTCCGCCTCGTCGAGCTCCGGCGGCGGCGGCGGGCCCTCGTGCGTGTACCAGCGGCGGCCCGGGCGCGGGTCGAGCACCTGGAACGGCACCTCGGGGCCGCGGCGGCCGCGCGCGAACCGGCCGTCGTACGACGCGTCGGTGAACGCTGTGCGGTGCTCGTCCGCCGTCGTGTACGGCAGGTGCGGGTCCATGATGTGCCAGAAGAAGAGCCACGGCGTCGAGCGGTGCTCCTCGATCCAGCTCGCGACGCGCTCGGCATCCTCGCTCGCCGACTCCATGCCCCACGCGGAGCGGTAGACCTCGAAGCCCTGGTCGAGCCCGTAGCGCGGCGAGATCAGGCCGTTCGCGACCAGGCCGTGCGTCTCGTAGCCCTGCTCCGCGAGCACTTCCGCGATCGACGTCGTCGACGGGTCGATCGGCGTCCACTCGTCGTGCCCGCCGCGGCCGGCGCCGTGCACCGACGGATAGAGCGACGTGAGGATCGACGAGAACGACGGCAGCGTCCACGGCGCCTGCGCGCGCGCGGCGGGGAAGCGCACGCCCGCGTCGGCGAGCGCGGCGAGGTGGGGCGTCGTGTCGCGCCCGTAGCCGAACGCGCTCGTGCGGTCGGGACGCAGCGTGTCCACGCCGACGAGCAAGAGGTTGGGGCGCTTGGGCGCGGCGCCCGCGAGCTCGACGCGCGGCGTCGCGAGCAGCACAGCGTCGAGCGCGTCGGGCTCGCTGCCGGGCGCGTCGGAGCTCGCGAACACGAGCGTTCCGCTGCGGCCCGCGACCGGCCCGAGGTCGATGCGCGCCGTCAGCCACGAGCGGTGGTCGCGCTCGTTCTTCGGGTCGAAGTCGACCGCGCCGAGCGGGACCTCGGCGTCGCCGTCGGCCGGGCGGAACGCGACCGCGAGCCGCGCTCCGTCGCCGGGAGCGCCGTGCGCCTCGGGCGCCATGCCGTACGCGAAGCGCAGGACCGGGCCGTCGCCGGCCGGCGAGTTCGCCGGCATCTTGGCCGGGATCGTCGCCGGGATCGCGAGGCGCGCGCCCGGCGGCAGGAGCACGGCGTCGCGGACCTCGTCGTGCGCGCCGTCGGAGGACGGCAGCTCGACGCGCAGGCGCCAGGGCGTCGCGCCCTCGCGGCCGTCGGTCGGGCGGTAGCGCTCGCGCAGGTGCGCCCACGCCTCGTCCTCACCCAGCGGCTGCTGCTCGATCACGAGGTCGTCGAAGCGCGTGACCGCCTCCTCGCTCCCGCCGCTGCGGTGGAGGAGCTGGAGCTCGAGCGCGCTCGTCGACGAGCGCGCGACGAACACCGTTTCGAACGTGTCCCAGCCCGACGGGTCGAGCCGGCGTGACACGCGGTGCTCGAGCGACGAGCGGCGGCCGCCCCGCGAGAGGCGCGTCGGGTCGTCGAGCGAGCGCTCGTGCTCGACGACGCGCAGCACCTCGCGCGACGACGCCTCGCCCGCGCTCGGGTTGCCGTCGAGGCGCACGCGGCCGGCGACGCGCACGCGTGCGAGCCCGACCGCCGGCACGACCAGCAGCGCCCGGCTCGTGTCGGCGAGCCCGGGACCGAGGCGCAGGCCCGCGCCCGCGCGTCCCGCGCCTTGCTCGACCGCGGCTGCGTCGCCGAGCGATCCGTGCTCGAGCTCGCGCTCGGTCGCGCGGCCGTACCAGATGCGCTCCGGCGCGCTCGCGTCGAAGTCGAACGCGTCGGTGCGCGCCTCGCCGAGCGCTGCGGGCGCCGCGGGCGCCGCGGTGAGCTCCGCGCGATCCATCGACGCGAAGAGGTCGCCGCGCTCGGTCGCGGGAGAGCCGGGCGGCTCCTTCGCGGCGGGGGTGCGTTCCTCGCAGGCGCCGAGGACGAGTGCGAGCGCGAGGACGAGCGGTGCGAACGCGGGGCGTGCGGGTTGCATGGGCGGCAGCGTAGCAGCCGGACCGAGAACCGCCACGCCGCCCGGATCCGAACGGCGCGCGACGACGCGCGGGTTCTTCGACGGGCTGCCAGCAGCTAGAATCCCGCCTCGCTCGACCGTCCGAGCCCCCCCGACACCCATGCAGCGCGACGAGATCGAACGGCACGTCTTCGCCGCGGTCGACGAGCTCAACGAGCTGCGCGGCCCCGGCGAGCAGGTCCCGCGCGAGCTCGACGCGCGGCTGATCGGCGCGGGCGGCGCGCTCGACTCGCTCGCGCTCGTCCACCTCGTCGTCGCGCTCGAGCAGCGGCTCCAGGACGCGTACGACGTCGCCGTCACGCTCGCCGACGAGCGCGCGTTCTCGCGCACGAAGAGCCCGTTCCGCACGCTCGGCTCGCTGGTCGAGTACGCGACCGAGCTCGTCGGGGAGAGCGCGCGTGGCTGAGCCGCGCGTCGTCCTGGTCACCGGGACGCGCACGGGCATCGGCCGGCACCTCGCGGAGCGCTTCTGCGCGCGCGGCGACGTCGTCGTCGGCTGCAGCCGCGGCGCGTCGGACTTCGCGCACGAGCGCTACGCGCACTACGAGCTCGACGTGTGCGACGAGGACGCGGTCCAGCGCATGTTCGTCGCGATCCGGCGCGAGCACCGGCGCCTCGACGCGCTCGTCAACAACGCCGGGATCGCGTCGATGAACCACGCGCTCCTGACGCCGCTGGCGACCGCGCGCAGGGTCGTCGAGACGAACCTGCTCGGCACGTTCCTGTTCTGCCGCGAGGCCGCGCGATTGATGCAGGCGCGCGGGCGCGGGCGCATCGTCAACTTCACGACGGTCGCCGCGCGGCTGAACCTCGAGGGCGAGGCGATCTACGCGGCGTCGAAGGCCGCGGTCGAGAGCCTGACGCGGACGCTCGCGCGCGAGCTCGCGCCGATGGGGATCACCGTCAACGCCGTCGGCCCCGGGCCGATCGCGACCGACCTCGTCGCGAACGTGCCGAAGGAGAAGCTCGATGCGCTGCTCGCGCGCCAGGCGATCCCTCGCTTCGGCGAGCCTGCCGACGTCGGGCACGTCGTCGACTTCTTCCTCGATCCGGCGAGCGACATGGTCACGGGCCAGGTGCTCTACCTCGGCGGCGTCTGATGGCGGGCGTGTTCCTCGTCGAGCGCATGCGCGCGGCCGGCGAGCGCGACGCGCTCGTCTGGAAGGAGCGCGCCGTGTCGCACGCGGCTCTTGCGCAGCGCGCCCTGGAGCGCGCGGCGTGGCTCGAGGAGCGCGGCGTCGCGCGCGGCGCGGTCGTCGCGCTCGAGGCCGACTTCTCGCCGGAGTCGGCCGCGTTGCTCTTCGCGCTCGCGCTGCGCGACGCGGTGATCGTGCCGATCGCGAGCTCGAGCGACGCGCGCCGGCCGGTGCTGCGCGAGGTCGCGCAGGTCGAATGGCGCTGCGTCGTCGACGCGCGCGACGAGGCCGAGCTCGAGCGCTGCGAGCGCGTCGCGGCGCACCCGCTCTACGCCGAGCTGCGCGGGCGCGGCCACGCGGGGCTCGTGCTGTTCACGTCGGGCTCGACCGGCGAGAGCAAGGCGGTCGTGCACGACCTCGCGGCGCTGATCGAGAAGTACCGCACGCGCCGGCCCGCGCTGCGCACGCTCTCGTTCCTGCTGTTCGACCACATCGGCGGCGTCAACACGCTCCTGCACACGGTGTCCAACGGCGGGACGCTGGTCACCGTGGGCGATCGGCGGCCGGACGCGGTGCTCGCGGCGGTCGAGCGCCACCGCGTCGAGGTGCTGCCGGTCTCGCCGACGTTCCTGAACCTCGTGCTGCTCGGCGAAGCGTGGCGCGGGCGCGACCTCGCGAGCCTGCAGGTCGTCTCGTACGGCACCGAGCCGATGCTCGCGAGCACGCTCGCGCGCCTGCACGAGCTGTGGCCCGACGTGCGGCTGCACCAGACGTACGGGCTCTCCGAGCTCGGGATCATGCGCTCGAAGTCGCGCGGCTCCGACTCGCTCTGGGTGCAGGTCGGCGGCGAGGGCTACGAGACGCGGGTGGTCGACGGCGTGCTGCAGATCCGCGCGCGCTCGGCGATGCTCGGCTACCTGAACGCGCCGAGCCCGTTCACCGCGGACGGCTGGTTCGTCACGGGCGACCTCGTCGAGCAGGACGGCGAGTGGCTGCGCATCCTCGGCCGGGCGTCCGAGATCGTGAACGTCGGCGGCGAGAAGGTGTTTCCGGCCGAGGTCGAGAGCGTGATCCAGGAGCTCGACGACGTCGCCGAGGTCGTGGTCCGCGGCGAGCGCAACCCGCTCGTCGGCCAGATCGTGTGCGCGCGCGTGACCGCGGCCGAGGGCGTCGACCGCGCCGAGCTCGTGCGCGCGGTGAAACGGCACTGCGCCGCGCGGCTCGAGCCGTACAAGGTGCCGGTCAAGGTCGAGGTGACCGACGCGGCCCAGCACAACGTGCGCTACAAGAAGAAGCGGTCGCCGGGCGGATGAGCGCGCCCGCGATCCGCGACTTCGCCGAAGGAGACCTCGACGCGGTGCTCGCGCTGCGCGCGCGGGCGTTCGGCCCCAAGGACGAGGCCCAGGAGCGCGCGCGCTGGGCCTGGGAGCTCGACGCGAACCCCGCGCGCGACCCGGCCGTGCCGCGCGGCTGGGTCGCGGAGGCGGGCGGCGCGCTCGTCGGCTTCTACGGGCTGCTCCCGGCGCGCGTCGCGAT
Organism: uncultured Planctomycetaceae bacterium; assembly: GCA_964528575.1. Lineage (GTDB taxonomy): Bacteria > Planctomycetota > UBA1135 > UBA1135 > CAZGTQ01. The sequence goes on from CAZGTQ010000351.1 coordinate 21,918, forward strand.
CGACGGCCGGCCCGCGAGCGCGCTGTGCGGCATGGACTTGTGCGTCGACCCCGAGCACCGCAGCTCGGGGCTCGGCCTGTTGCTCTCGCGCCGCTTCGCCGCGACCGACCTGTGCGCGTTCCCGTTCGTCACGTCCGCGACGCCGACGGCGGCCGCGCTGATGCGCTACTGCGGCTCGGACGTGCTCGAGTGCAAGCGCGAGCCGAGCCTGTGGGCGCGCGCGGCGGGAGAGCGGGGCGCGCCGCTCGGCGCCGCCGCGGCTGCGCTGGAGCTCGAGACGGTCGCGCGCTTCGACGCACGCTTCGACGAGCTGTTCGCGCGCGTCGCGCGCCACCACCGGATCCTCACGTGGCGCGACGCGCGCTACCTCGAGTGGCGCTACGGCGCGTACCCCTTCGGCGCGCCGCGCGTGCGCGCCGCGCTCGCTCCGGACGGCCGGCTCGCGGGCTACTGCATCGTGCAGCGCGACGCGGCGGCGCGTCGCGCGCACCTCGTGGAGCTGTTCTGCGAGCCGGCCCGAGCGGAGGTCGCCGAGCGGCTCGCCGCCGACGCGGCCGCGCATTGCGACGACGCGGGCCTGGGCGACGCGTTCGTCTTCACGCGCGTCGCGCCGATCGCCGCAGCGCTCGCCCGCCAGGGCTTCTTCCGGGTCCCCGAGCACCCGCTCTCGCTCGTGTGCCGGCTGCCGGCGGGCACGACGATGAGCGACTGGTACGTCAGCGCGGGCGACGGCGACGTGCTCTTCGACGTGCGCGGCTGAAGCGCGAGAGAAGAGCGACGACAGGCGCAACCGAGAGCCCGATCCGCCGGTCCGCCAGGGCGGAGGGTGGGGGCTGGCGGGCCCGCGCGCGTGCGCGTGCGCGCGAAGTCGCGCCGCGCCCGCGTATACTCGATCCTTCGGCGGCCTCGCAGCGGCCGAAGTCCCATGAGCCCCTCCTCCGATCCGGCCGCGCGCGTCGCGGCTGCGCTCGCGCTCGCGCGCGCGCAGCAGGAGCACATGCGCCACTTCGTCCACCGCAAGGTCGTCGAGCGGCCGGACGCCACGCGGGCGCTCTTCCTCGCGCCGCATCCCGACGACATCGTGATCGGGTGCGGCGGCACGCTCCTCGCGATGATCGACGCGGACGTGCCGGTGCGGCTCGCGTACCTCACCGACGGGCGCGCGGTCGCAGAGCCGGGGGGCGAGGACGAGATGGCGGCGCGGCGGGCGGACGAGGCGCGGCGCGTGTCGGCCGCGCTGGGGCTCGTCGAGCCGGTCCTGTTCGGCTGGAACGAGCACACGTTCACGCGCCCCGAGAGCGAGCCGGAGCTCGTCGCCGCGCTCGCGGGCCTGCTCGCGAGCGAAGCGCCCGACGCGGTCTTCGTCCCGTACCTGTGGGACCAGCACGGCGACCACCGCTACACGAACTGGCTGCTCGCGCGCGCGATGGAAGAGAGCGGCGCGCGGCCGACCGTCTACGGCTACGAGGTCTGGTCGTTCGCGCCGCCCGGCATCGTCGTCGACGTGACGCGCCGCCTCGAGCGCAAGAAGGAGATCCTGTCGCTCTACGCGTCGCAGCTCGAGCTGCTCGACTACTTGACGATCGTCGACGTGCGCGCCCGCCAGCACGCGTCCCTCGCGCCCGGCGCCGAGGCCTGCGAGGTCTTCTGCCCGTTCCGCGCCGACGCGTTTCTCGAGCGCGTGCACGAAGCGGACTTGCGGAGCCCCGAGGCGCTGTGCGGCGAGGTGTTGCTCACTCCGCCGGAGAGCGCGCCGTGAGCGCGGAGCGCGGCCGGCTCGACGCCGAGATCGGCAGGACCTCGAGGTCGCCGCGTGGAGCGACGGCGCGCGGGCCGAGCCGACGCGCGAGGCGCCCGAGGCGCTCACGCGCGACTGGCGCGGCTGGGGCTCGTCGCGCGTGCGGGGCCGGCGCGCAGGCCGGCGCGTTCGTCCTGGAGAGATAGATCCTCGCGGCGCGCCCGCGCGTTCACCGGGCCATGAAGATCGCTCCCGCAGCCGTGCTGACGCCGCCGACTGGTAGGAGACGATCGATGCGAGAAGCCCTCGTTCTGGTGCTCGTCGTCGCCGCGTGCGGGAGCGAGCGTAAGCCCGCTCGCGAGCCCCGTGCACCTGGTCGGGCTAGCGAGCTCTCCGTGCACCAAGTCGTGCACGCGGACGGGCTCGCGCGCACGATGGGCGCGCTCGCGGCCGCGCCGTCGACGTACGTGATCGACTTCGGCTCGGTCTTCGTCGGCGGCGACCCGCCCGCCGCGACGTGCTTTTCGCCGCGCGCGGGAGAGCACGTGGTGCTCCTCGATCCGCTCGAGCCGTGGGAGGAGCGGACGGCGGTCGCGCTGCACTTCGACGCGTCGCTCGAGCTGCCGCTGTGCTGCGTCGGCGTCGCCAATCTCTCCGACTTCCCCGGCTGGAGCTGGTTCGAGAGCGTGTCGGGGGCAGTCACCGTCGATGCGGCGAGCTGGGCGCGAGGCGTGCTGCGCTGCCGGTTCGACGTCGAGGGAGCGGACGACGGGCCGGGCGCGCGCGGCGCGCACGGCTTCGTCGAGCTCGCGCTCGACGACCCGCTCCTCGCGCCCGCGGGTTGGAGCTGGCCGCCGATCCCGCCGGCGTGCGAAGCCGTCGCGGAGGTCGCGACCGACGGGGGCGGGCGCACGCCGCCCTGGCCGGCGCCGGGGCGCGGCGCGTCGTGGTAGGGTCGCGCTCATGGCTCGCTCGACCGCTCTCGCGCTCGCGCTGCTCGTGGCGCTACCGCTTCGCTCCGCTCATTCGCTCGCTCCCGCGTCCGACGACTCGGTCGCGCGGGAGTACGCGACCGAGCGCGTGACGCTGCCCGCGGTGCCGCACAGCCAGCGGCCCGACCGCGCGCCGTTGCACGTCGTCGGCGACGCGCTGCGCCTGGGCGACGCGACGTTCCCGTGCTCGCTCGAGCGCGGCACGCTGCGCGTCGCGACGAGCGACGGAGGCCGGCCGCGCAACAAGGTCAGGGCGGACAAGGCCGTCGAGCTGGCGTGGAAGGACGCGTCGGGGCGGCGCGAGGTCGCGGTGCGCTTCGTGCGGGACGACGAGGGGACGTGGCGCTGGTTCGTCGCGACCGCGCACGAGCTCGAGATCGCCGGCGAGACGATCCGGCTCGTCGATTGCGACGGCGACGGCCGCTTCGGCGAGCTCGACGCGGACGGGTACTGCGTCGGAGAGTCGACGGCCGTGGTCCCGCTGGAGGGCGAGCTCGTGCTCGGCACGCGCATCGTCTCGATCGAGAGCGTCGCGCCCGACGGCGGCTCGGTGGTCGCGTCGGTGCGCCGGGTCGAGGGGACGCCGCCGCAGCTCGCTGCGCTGCTCGAGATCAACCGCGCGCGCACCACCAACGGGCTCACGCCGGTGCGGCTCGATCCCGAGCTCTCGGCCGGGTGCACGGCGCACGCGAAGTACCTCGAGCTCCACGGCTGGGACGGTCGGACCGACCCGCACGACCAGACGCTCGGACCGAAGGGCGCCACGCCCGAGGGGCGCGAGGCGGCGCAGCGGAGCAACATCGTGCTCGGCCGGGTCAGCGGCGCCGGCGCAGGCTTCTGGCGCACGTACTACCACCGCATCCCGATGATGCACCCCGGACTCGACCGCATCGGCGTCAACGCCGAGCCCGAGCACATCGGGATCATCGACGTCGGAGAGGGGCTCTTCGCGGAAGTCGGCCGGCGTTGGACCTGGGACTGGTCCGTGCCGGTCAGCGTCCCCGCGAACGGCGCCGTCGACTTCCCGACGAGCGCGTGCGGAGAGCGGCCGCAAGAGCCGGTGCCCGACCTGGGCTCGCGCGGCTGCCCGATCATGCTCCAGTTCCGCGCGAGCGAGCCGCCGCTCGTCGACTTCGCCGGCACCCTACGCCGCGAGGCCGGCGGGGAGGTCCCGGTGCTCGTGGCGGACTCCTGGCGCTACGTCGACACGTACGGGATCGTGCCGGAGCGGCCGCTCGAGCCGGGGACGTGGCACGTCGCGGAGCTCTCCTGGACCGCCGCGGGGGAGCGCGTGACGCGGCGCCTGCGCTTCCGCACGCAGGAGTGACGCGGCGCCGTCCGGTCGCGAACGCGCTGCGCCATCCGGGCGTCGAGTCGGCTCAGTAGTTCCAGGTCACGCCGAGCCCGACCCAGACGTTGTCGGAGTCGATGCCGAGCACGTCGTCGAACCACTCGTCGAGCTCGCTGTCGACGATCGACGCGGCGCCCACGACCAGGCGCAAGGCGGTGTGCACGTCGTGCTGGTACCACAGCGTGCCGGTCGCCGTGAGGTCGGCGAAGCCCGCATCCTCGAGGCCGTACGCCCACAGGGACGCGTCCTCGTCGGAGTAGGCGAGCGAGGCCTGGAGCTCGGCGGAGAGCTGGTCGTCGAGCTCGAACCACTTGCGCACGCCGCCCGTCACGTAGAAGCCCTCGGCCTCGTCGTAGTCGTAGAAGATCATCGCGAACGGCTCGTAGCCCTCGATGTCGGTCGCGGCGCGCACGAACGCCTCTTTCGTCTCGCCGCGCGGCCCGACGCCGTTCTTGTCGTTGAACTCCTCGCCGTTGGGGAGGACGTAGCTGATCAGGCCGCTCGTGAGCAGGAGCGAGCCGAGCTGCTCGGTGTACGCGACCGAGAAGTCGATCTCCGTGAACTTGCCTCCGTGGCCGTCCGGGAACCAGGCGTCGCCGGTGTCGTTGTGGATGTCGACGTTGCCGAAGACGCGGAACGCCAAGTCGCCGCCGGCCTCGACGGGCATCGAGATCGTCGAGTCGAGCTGCACGACGCCCTCCTCGTTCATCACCATCCCGCGGTGGTTGTACTGCGTCAGCGCCGTCGCCCCGAGCTCCCACGCGGGAACGGTGCCCTCCTCGAACAGGCAAGCCGAGGCGAGCGGGCAGACGACGAGCGCGGTCAGGACCTTCATGGGAACCTCGGCAAGGCGGCGTCGCAGGGCGGCGGAACGGGCCCGGGAGCCCGCGGAGGGTGCCCGAGGCGCGCTAGAGTGTCAACCGCGCCGCTGACTGGGCTCGGATGCGGCGCTACCATCCTCCGACCGCCGTCGCCCAAAGGAGTCTCGCAGGAGACTCGGAGGAGTCTCGATGCGTCCGCGCCCCGTCGTCCTGCTCGCCGCCGCAGTCACCATCTGCGCGGCGTGCACGCTCACCAAGAAGTACCTCGTCGACGTCTCGTACTGGATCTCCGACCTCGTGCGCGGCGAGGGGAAGATCGAGGGCGACACGCAGGAAGGCGAGTGGACCTACCGCCACCCGAACGGGGCCCTCGCCCAGCAGGGCAACTACGTCGACGACAAGCAGGACGGCAAGTGGTCGTACTGGTACGACAACGGCAAGCTCGAGCAGCAGGGCTTCTTCCGCGACGGGTACCGCAGCGGCTTCTGGCAGTACTGGAACGAGAACGGCACCGCGTACGCCGAGGGCTACTTCGACGAGGGCTACGAAGAGGGCCACTGGAAGTACTACGACGGCCAGGGGCGCCTGCGCTGCGCCGGCGAGTTCCGGCGCGGCAAGCAAGCGGACGAGTGGACGTACTACCACCCGGACCAGACGGCGAGCGCGCGCGGGCTCTTCCTCGACGGCGACAAGGTCGGGACCTGGCGCTACTGGGACGCCGACGGCGCCGAGGCCGGTGTCGAGCAGTTCCCCGCGCCCTCCGGCGTCGTCGTCGTCCAGGAGCGGCGGTCGGACGGCTCGCTGGAGCGGCGCGGCCCGATGCGCGACGGCGAGCCGGTCGGGCGCTGGACCGCGTGGCACCCCAACGGCACGCGCCGCCTCGGCGGCGACTTCGTCGACGGCGCGCCGGCGGGCGTGTGGAGCGCGGAGAGCGCGCAGGGCGAGTTCCTCGCCGCGGGCTTCGTCGAGGAGGGGGACCCGATCGGCGGCTGGAGCGTGCGCGAGGGCGAGGACGAGATCGTGCTCGTCGACGCGTCGCGCGCTCGCGATCGCTCGAGCGCGCGCCCGATCGCGCCCGACCTCACGGGGAGCGGCGCGGAGACGACCGAGGACCCGATCGAGCTCACGCGCGCCTGGCTCGCGGAGATCCGCGCGCCGATGAGCGCGGTCGAGCGGATCGTGCCCGAGCCGGAGCCGGTGGTGGAGGTCGAGCCGCCGCTCGCGCTCGAGCAGGCGACCGAGGGCAAGCCCGAGGCGCCGATCAAGGCGCAGCCGTTCACGTTCCGCGAGGTCAACGAGTTCGAGGACTACGTCGACAAGTACGCGTCGGAGAGCAAGGTGCCGCCGCGCTCCAGCGGCCGCTACGGGCCGCGCAAGCGCACCGAGAACCGCATGAGCGAGTTCGAGGGCTCGCGCCTGCCGATCACGCGGTTCCTCAACGTGGCGGGGCGCCTGGTCGACGTCTCGAAGATGAACGACAAGCCGCTGCTGGTCGTGATCCTGCGCGGCTCGGTCGGTCGCGGCCGCGAGGTCTGCATCTACTGCACGGCGCAGGCGGACGCGCTCGCGGGCGCGGCGGATCGGCTCGAAGCGCTCGCGAACGTCGTCATCGTCTATCCCGGTCCCGCCGCCGGCCTGCGCGCGTTCCAGGACGCGTACGCGTCGCTCGGTCCCGAACAGAAGGAGATCCCGTTCGAGCTCGTCAGCGACCTGGACGAACGGCTCGTCCGCGCGCTGCGGATCGAGTCGGACCTCGCCGACCCGACGACGCTCGTGCTCGACCGCCAAGGCGTGATCCGCTTCACCTACCGCGGCGCGGACATCGAAGACCGCCCGCCGCTCGGCCTCATCGTGAGCGAGCTGGAGAAGTTGCGCTGACTCGGCCGCCGTCCGTCGCGTCCCAGGAGGGAAACATGCGCTTGCGCACCGCACTGTCGCTCGCGGTGGCTCTGGTTCTCTGCGCCGCTTGCACGCTGACGCGCAAGTACGTCACCGACGTGTACGACTACTGGGTCGCGAACTTCATCAGCGGCGAGGGGGAGACCGATGCCGGCGGGCTGCAGCAGGGCGAGTGGGTCTACACGCGCACCGACGGCACGGTCGCGGTGCGCGCGACCTACGTCGACGACAAGCAGTCGGGGCGCGTGGTCGACTACCACGCGAACGGACAGCGCGAGTTCGAGGGGTTCTTCCAGGACGGCTTCCGCGCCGGCTACTGGCGCTACTGGAACGAGAACGGCACGCCGTACGCCGAGGGCTGCTTCGACGAGGGTTTCGAGGAGGGCGCCTGGACGTTCCACGACGAGCAAGGGCGCCCCGTGTGCGCGGGGGAATACTCCCGCGGCAAGTCGGCCGGCGAGTGGACGTACTTCCACCCCAGCGGCGAGCGCAGCGCCCGCGGCTGGTTCGCCGGCGGCGAAAAGATCGGGACCTGGCGTTACTGGGACGAGACCGGCGCCGCGGCGGGCGTCGAGGACCACGGGCTGCCCGCGGGCGCGCGGCTCGTGCGGGAGACGTGGCAGGACGGCGGGCCGCGCCGCATGGGGCTGGCGCGCGGGAGCGAGCAGATCGGGCGCTGGATCGGGTGGCACGCGAACGGGCAGCGGCGCATCGGGGGCGAGCTGCGGGACGGCGTGCAGGAGGGCACGTGGACGGCGACGGACGAGTCGGGGGCCTTTCTCGCGGGCGGGCCCGTGCGGCGCGGCGTGCCGGCCGAGACGTGGAGCGTGCGCGAGGGGAGCGAGGTGCTGCTCGTCGACGCCAGCTCGCCGGCGCGGCCGCGCGCGACCGTCCGCCCGATCGCGCCCGACCTCACGGGCAGCCGGCCGCCGGACGGCGATCCGCTCACGCGCGTGCGGCGGTGGATCGAAGAGGTCGCGCGGCCGATCGACGAGGCGGCGCCGCTCGAGAGCGCGAGCCCGGTTCCGGTCGCGGTGGGCCTCGTCGAGGCGACCGCCGCGCGGCGCGAGGCGCCGATCGTCGCGCAGCCGTTCACGAAGACCGACGTCGAGGGTTTCGCCGAGTACCGCGAGCTGTACGCGTCGCGCAGCCTCGTGCCGGCGCGCTCGGGCGGGCCCTGGGGCGGTTCCCTGCCGCGCAACCCGTCGGCCGATCGGCGCATGCCGTCGGTCGAGGGGCGCCCGCTCCCGCTCACGCGCTTCCCGAACGTCGACGGGCGCCTCGTCGACCTCGCCCGCAACGACGGCCGGCCCACGCTGGTCATCGTGCTGCGGGGGACGGTCGGCCGCGGCCGCGAGGTTTGCATCTACTGCACGACGCAGACGATCGCGCTGGCGGACGCGGCGGAGGAGCTCTCGCGGCTCGCGAAGGTCGTGATCGTGTACCCCGGACCGACGACGGCGATGCGCGCCCTGCAGGACGCGTACGTCTCGATGTCGCCTCAGGACAAGCGGATCCCGTTCGATCTCGTCGCGGACGTCGACGAGCGGCTGGTCCGCGCGCTCGGCATCGAATCGGATCTCGCCGATCCGACGTCCTTGATCCTGGACGCGGAGGGCGTCGTTCGGTTCACCTATCGCGGGGCGGACATCGACGACCGACCGTCCGTTGGCGTGCTCGTGAACGAGTTGGAGAAGCTGGGCGGCAGATGATGCCGGGTCGAGATCCCGCCTCCCCGCGTGGCGAGAACGCCGACGCTCCCGAGGAGCGGACGGTGGCGGACGGGCCGTCGACGTCCGACACGGCCGAGACGATCGAGCACAGGGCGCCGCCGCCCGGCGCCGAGCCGCTGCCGGCGATCCCGGACGTCGAGCTGACGGGCGAGATCGGCCGCGGCGGCATGGGGCGCGTCTACAAGGGCCGCCAGACGTTCCTCGGCCGCGACGTGGCGGTGAAGGTGCTCCTGCGCGGGAACACCGATCCGCGCTTCGTCCAACGCTTCCGGCGCGAGGCGAAGATCCTCGCCGGCATGACCCACGAGCACATCGTCGCGTGCTACTCGGCGGGGCTCACGCCGACGAACGACTGCTACATGGTGATGGAGTTCATCGACGGGCCCGACCTCGCGCGCTGGATCGAGGAGCGGGGAGCGCTGAATGCGCTGCACGCCCTCGACATCTGCCGCGCGATCGCGCTGGCCCTCGATTACGCGCAGGACTCCGACATCATCCACCGCGACGTCAAGCCGGAGAACATCCTGCTCTCGTCGCGTCGCCGCCGCATCGACGAGACGCACTTCCCGTTCGTGCCCAAGCTCGCCGACCTCGGCCTCGCGCGTCCGGTGTCCGAGACGACGTCCGGCAACATCACCGAGCCCGGCCAGGTGATGGGCACGCCGGCGACGATGGCGCCCGAGCAGTTCGAGGATCCCGACGGTGTCGATTTCCGCGCCGACGTGTACGGCCTGGGCTGCGCGCTCTTCCACGCGCTCACCGGCCGCCGCGCGTTCCCCCAGCGCACGATCACCGAGGTCGCGGCCGCGAAGGCGCGCCCCGACGTGCCCGATCCGCGCTCGATCGCGCCGCTCCTGCCCGAGGACGTCGCGCGCTTCACGATGCGCCTGATCGCGCGCGACCCCGACGACCGCCCCGAGAGCTACGAGGAAGTCATCTCCGTCCTCGACCGATTGATCGGTGCCGCGCGGCCGAGCTCGTCCGCGACGATCGCAGCGACGCTCGCGGCGCAGCGGGTCCCGTCGAAGCCGCCGCAGCGCTCGCGCTGGGTCGTGCCGACCGGCGTCGCGGTGCTGATCGCGTCGGGGCTCGGCTTCGGGGCGTGGCTGATGGGCGCCTACGACCAGAGCACCGACCCCGGGCCGTCGCGGCCGGGCCCGGTCGGCCCGACCGGCTCGACCGGCTCGACCGGCTCGACCGGCGGCGAGGTTGCGCCGACCCCTCCCGATCCGATCGATCCGCCCGTGGTCGAGCCCGAGCCGCCGGAGCCGATCGCGCTGTTCCGCTCCGGGCGGCGCGAGCGACTCGATCTGTGGAACGACTCGAGCGCCGGCAGCCAGTGGGTCGCCGAGGAGGGCGGCCCCGGCGTCGTCGGGACCGGCTGGGGGTCGAAGACGTACGACCTGGGCGTCGACCGCTGGCGGCTGAGTGGGCGGATCGCGCTCCTGCCGACGGACGCGGGTGAGAAGACCGAGGAGGCCGGGATGCGGATCCGGCTCGAGAACACCGCCTCGTACAGCCTCAAGATCCAGGACCTGGATGCGGGCACGGCGTACGTCGGGCTCTACGCCAACGTGCTCGACCCGGACACGATGCAGCCGCGCGACGAGGTCGAGCGCGCGGACTCGTTCTCCGAAGGGCTGCGGCCCGAGCGGCCGCTCGCCTTCGAGCTCGCGTACGCGGACCGCAAGCTCGCGCTGCGCCTGGGCGGCGTGCAGTTCGACCCAGTCGAGCTCGAGTCGGCGCCGAAGACGCTTTACCTGTTCGTCACCAATGGACGGGTGCTCTTCCGCGACCTCGTGCTGACGCCCTTGCCCTGATCGGCCGCCCGTCTCCACGGCCGCAGAAGCGTCCTGCGCGGGCTCCTGGCCGCGCTTTCCGGGCCTTCTCGAGGATGCGGCAGGGGCATTGCGCATCCTTTACTCCCAATCGGCGCGTACACCACGGCGCGCTTGCTGGTTGAATTGTAAGGGCCTGTGCGGAACCTCTGCCGCATCGGTCCCGTTCCAATTGAAGTCGCGCCGCGGGACTTCGCCGCCCCGCGGCGGTGCGTCGTCCGTTCCCCGAGTCCCCGACGTCCCCGCTCATGACTCCTGATCAATTCCGTCCCCGTCCTCCCTTCGCGTTCGCCCTTGCGCTCGCGGCTTCCGCCCTCGTCGCCGCGCCGTCCAGCGCTCAGGTGCGTTTCGAGGGTACGCCCGCCGCTTCCTGGTCCAGGGCCCTGCCCGCCGACTTGCCGGTCGCGGCGATCCCGCGTCCGGACGTCGAGCGCCTCCGCGCGGAAGACCTCGCGCCCGAGGTCGGCCCGCTGCGCTACGGAGAGCCGGTCCCGACGTGGCTCGACATGAACGAGGCGGGGCGCTGGGACATGACCGAAGAGGGCGGCTTCGTCTGGCGCATGCGCGTCGCCGCCCCCGGCGCGTACAGCATCGGCCTCGAGTTCGCGCATTACTCGATGCCGCCGGGCGCCAAGCTGTTCCTCTACGACCCGTCGATGCAGACCGTCTTCGGCGCGTACGACTGGCGCAACGAGAGCCCCGACGGCGAGTTCGTCACCGAGCCGTTCCCCGGGGACCAGGTGATCCTCGAGTACCACCAGCCGCCGGGCATCAGCGAGGAGCCGCGGATCGTCGTCGACCGCGTGATCTGGGACTACCGCGACGTGTTCGAGCTGATGCGCGGGCTCGACACCTACGGTGACGACGGGGGCGGTGCCGGCGGGTGCGCGCTCGTCGACGTGAACTGCCCCGACGGCGATCCCTTCGAGAACGAGAAGAGCGCGACGCTGCGCACGTTCTCGGGCGGGGGCCTGTGCTCGGGCGTGCTCGTCAACAACACGGCGGTCGACGGCACGCGCTACGTGCTGACGGCGAATCACTGCGGGCAGAGCAACAACACCGTCTTCACGTTCAACTACCAGCGCTCGGGCTGCGGTAGCGGCTCCGCGCCGTCGAACCAGACGGTGAGCGGTGCGACGGTGCTCGCGACCCACTGCGACTCCGACCACCGGCTGATGCGGATCAACAGCAACATCCCCTCGTCGTACAACGCGTACTACGCCGGCTGGAGCCGCTCGACGACGAACCCGAACTTCGCGGTGTCGATGCACCATCCGGGCGGCGGGCCGAAGAAGATCTCGATCGACAACAACGGCGGCGGCAAGTCGTTCGGCGGCTTCATCGGGATCCCCTGCACCGTCAGCATCTGGGCGCTCGACTTCCATGTCGGGTCGACCCAGGGCGGCAGCTCGGGCGGACCGATGTTCGACCAGAACGATCGCGTGCGGGGCGTGCTGACCGGCGGCCCGAGCGACTGCTCCGTCAGCTACTACGGCCGCTTCTACAACTTCTGGAACACGGGCAACGTCGCGCAGTACCTCGATCCGGGCGGGACGAACCTGACCAACCTGGACGGGTTCGACCCCTCGTGTGGCCAGCCCGTGAATTACGGCTTCAACAAGGTCTCGACCACCGGCAACTCGCCGGTGATCGGCTCGACCGGGACGCCGTCCGTCTCCGGCGGCGGCTTCACGGTCACGCTCACCGGCGGCAAGCCGAGCCAGTTCTGCGTCCTCATCGACGGCACGACCCAGACGGCGCTCCCGCAGAACTGGGGCTTCCTGTGGGTCGGCGGGGCCGTGCAGCGTCACTACATGAACACCGACGCGAACGGCGCGGCGAGCTTCAACGTCCCGCTGGCCGGCCTCGCCGGTACCACGCGCTACTACGAGTGGATCATCCGCGACACGCAGATCGCCTTCGGCGCGCACCACTCCGGGGGCCTGCAGGTCACCTTCTGCCAGTAGACCCCTCCAGGCTCCGGCTTCTTGCCGCGGGGGCGGCCCTCCAAGAGGGGGCCGCCCCCGCGGTCGTTCGAGCGGTGTATACTCCCCCTTCTCCCGGTCCCGCCGGGAGCACCGGCCACCACTCTCTCGACGAAGGAGGATCCCCCCCATGCTTCGTACCCCCCTCGCGACCCTTGCGCTCCTCGCGGGCGCCCTCGCGACGCCGGCCCTCGCCGGCGACTGCTCGACCCTCGCCGTGACGGCGGGTGAGGACTCGATCGCGGTCGACCTCACCGGTGGGATCGCCGACGCGCCCGCGTTCCTCGTCGTCGGCGATACGACGGGAGCCACGGCCATCGACCTCGGGCCGCTGGGCTCGCTGACGCTCGGCCTCACGCAGCCCTTCGCCCTGTTCCCGATCGGCTCGACCGACGCCGCCGGCGCGCTCTCGCTCTCGTTCTCGAAGAACGGCAACACTCCGGACGTCGACCTGTTCGCGCAGGCGGTCACCGTCGGCTTCACGCTGAACGTGCCGCCGATCCCGGGCGAGTTGCCCGTGTCGCTGGAGTTCTGCACGTCGAACGTCGCCGCGTTCTCGCTGTAACAGCGAGACCTGGCCCCGCGTCGAGGGCGCGTCCGGCGGAGCCCGGGCGCGCCCTCTCGACTCCGTCATACGACCGGGGCGCGCCCTCGCGCCGTATGGCGCGCAGCCGCCTGGGGCCGGCGTTCGACGGCGGGCGGCTCTGCGACGGCTACGTGTTGCCGTCGCGCCGGCCGCGGAGCTGCGCGTAGATCCAGGGGAGCTTCGCGAGCAGGACGCGGATCTTGAGCTCCTCGCGGTGAGGGCGGGCCGGGAAGCCCCAGACCGCCGCTCCGGCCGGCACGTCTTCGACGATGCCGCTGCGGCCGCCGATCACCGCGCCGCGTCCGACGCGCAGATGGCCGCCGATTCCAGCCTGGCCGGCGATCGTCACCTGGTCGCCGATGTCCGCCGAGCCGGAGATGCCGACCTGCGCGACGATGAGCGCGTTGCGGCCGATGCGCACGTTGTGGCCGATGTGTACGAGGTTGTCGATCTTCGTGCCCGCGCCGATGCGCGTCTCGCCGGTCGTCGCGCGGTCGATCGTCACGTTCGCGCCGATCTCGACGTCGTCCTCGATCACGACCGTCCCGACCTGCGGCACCTTGTGGTGCAAGCCGGTCTCGCGGTCGGTCCAGAAACCGTAGCCGTCCGCGCCGATCACGGTGCCGGCGTGCACGACGACGCGCTCGCCGAGCTCGCAGTAGTCGCCGACGACGACCGACGGCTCGAGCACGCTGTCGCGGCCGATGCGGGCGTTGCATCCGACGTACGCCTGGGGCGCGATGCGCGCGCCGGCTCCGACGAATGCGCCGCTCTCGACGACGGCGAACGCGCCCACCGAAGCGCCCTCCTCGAGCCGCGCCTGCGGGTGGATCTCGGCGCGCGGGCTGATCGCGGGCTCGCGCGCGGGCCAACGCTCCTGGCGGATGTGCTCGAGCACGCGGGCGTACGCGCGCCGTGGAGCGCTCGACACGAGTCGGTTGCGCGGCCCCGCGGTGCCGAGGTCGAGGTCGGGCGGGACGAGCAGCGCGGCGGCGCGCGTCGTCGCGACGAGCGGTTGGTAGCGCGGGTGCTCGAGGACCGACAGGTCGTCCTCGCCGGCCTCCGCGAGGCCGGCCGCGCCGCGGATGACGCGCGATCCGTCTCCCTCGAGCGCGGCGCCGGTCAACGCGGCGATCTCGTCGAGCGTCAGTTCCATGGCCGGGGGTGGGGCGGGCACCAAGATAGCCCGCATCGGAGACGATGCCAGCGTCGCACGCCGCGCGTTCCCGCCGGCCCGGCTAGTCTGGGCTAGCTCCCGTACGCCCAGACCGCCCAGTGGAACTCGTTCCACTCGAGCGCCTGCGGCACGACCTCGACATCGAGCTCCGTCTTGCCGGCCGTGACCGCCGCGGGCAGCTCGACCGAGAGCGTGCGCCACAGCGGAAGGTCCCCGCTCGCGTCGCACCCGTTCATGCACGCGCCGGACGCGGTCTCGCAGCGCTGGAGCACGCCGGCGAGCTGGCCGTCGACCCGGACGTGCGCCAGGAGCGGGGCGGGCGGGTGACCCATCGCCCTCACGCTGAGTCGCACGCCCTGGTTGTTCGCCGGCACGAACGCGGTGAAGCGCGTGCTGCCGTTGCGGATGCGGTAGCCCTGCCCCGCGAACGGCACCGGCTGGTACCAGGAGCGGCTGGCGAGGTCGAGGTCGTAGACCAGCTCGCCCGCCGCGAGGTAGTCGTGCGCGGCCTCGGACATCGGGTCGCGCGGGTCGATCTCGTCGACGAGCGTCATCCGGGCACCGTCGCGCACGTACGCGAAGACCGTGCTGCGCACCGCCACCTCGCTGGTGATGTTGGCGTTGCCGTGCTCCGCCTTCGACTCGTACGACTCGTAGAACGTGCGCTCCATGTGCGTGCGGCACTGGTAGAAGGAGCGACGCTTCACGAAGCCCAGATCGCCTCCGCCGAGCGCCGTGACGACGAAGTGCACGCCCGAGCCGCCGAGGAACGGCGTCGTGAAACGGCCGCCCGGCGGCATCGCCGTCGTCCCGGGCAGGCGCGGCGTCACCTGTGGCTCGTCGTAGAAGATGTGGTCGTAGAACGCCATCCCGTACTCGGTCTCGGTGCCGTCCCCGGCGACGAAGTCCTCGTCGTCCGAGCGCTCGAGCACGTCGCCCTCGAGGAAGAACACGTTGTCGTTGTTGCGCAGCACGAGCTCGCCCGTCGACATCACGACTCCGGTGTCGAGCACCTCGAGCACCTCGCCGACGACCTTGCCGTACGCGTCGTCGATCACGGCCTTCTCGTAGTACTCGCCCTCGACCGTCACCGCTTCGCGGTGGAACGCCGTGAAGTGGCCGAACGGCTCGGGATACGCCCCCGCGTGGTGCGAGGCGTACATCTGGACGAAGCGCGGCTCGCGCTCCGGCGAGCGGTTCTCGATCTTCAGCTCCCAGCTCGTCCGGAACGGCTGCGGGTAATACGTGTACAGGTCGAGGTGGTGCAGCACGCCCTCGACGAACGACGGGGTCGTCCCGAAGAACGCCGCGCGCACGCCGTACGCATCGTTGCCCATGCCGCCGAGCGTGGCGAGCGGCGCGACGACGCGCTCGACGCCGTCCGCGCTGATGCGCACCCACAGGTCGCTCCAGTCGCCCTCTTGCAGCACGCGGAAGCGCAGCCCCAGGACTTTGCCCGGGTTCTGGTAGGCGACGAGCGTCTCCGTCGCGCCCGCGTCGACGATGCTCGAGATCGGCGCCGACCACGCGGGCTGCGTCAGGTGCGGCCACGCTCCGGTCGCGCTGCGGGTGAGGAGCTCGTCGAGATCCGCGACCGTCGGCAAGTACGCGCCGCCGGCCGCGTCGGCCCAGCTCGTCAGGCGCAGGCCGAAGAAGTGCTTCCCGTCCTCGTTCGGCGTGCCGTTCGGCAGCGTGCGTTCGACGGCGACCCGCAGCTCGTCTCCGTCGATCGGATAGAAGGCGTGGAAGCCGCCGCGCGTGTCGATGTCGTCGTACGCCCAGTGGCCCACGAACGGCGGTAGCGCGCCGCCGAAGTAGTCGAGCACCGGCGCAGCCAGCAGGACCTGCTTCGATTCCTCGACGTACAGCGTGTACGTCGGCAGCGGCACCCGGCCGAAGTTCGGCGGCGAGAGCTGCATGAACGTCTTGAACAGTTGGTTGAGGCGCACGCCGCCGAACGGCCCGGCGTGCAGCTCGCCGAGCACGAGCTGGTTCTTCGCCGCGTCGGTGAAGAACGCGCCGTGGAGCGGATTCGCCGACAGGTTCGCGAATCCGTCCTCGTTGCCGCTGTCGTAGCGGTCCGCGCTGCTCATTCGGTGCGTGCGCACGCCCGGGGGCGGCAGCACCGCGTAGCGCTCGGCCCACGCGCTCGTCGCGCCGCCGCCGCGCTGCGCCCAGCTCTCGGTCCCCGCGCCGGCGAGCGCGAGGAGCGCGAGCGTCGCCCGCATCCCTCCTCCCGGCGTCCTCATTGGATGGGCAGCGGCGCGGGGTGCGAGATCGTCTCGATCGAGACGCCGTCGAACACGACGTACGCTGCGACGAAGGTCAGTCCGGAGAGGTTCGGGTTCGGCGGCAGCACGACGTTCGTCGTCGCGGCGCCGTTCGAGTCGAGCAAGCCAATGTTGTTCGTGATCGCGCCGTTGCCGGCCTGCAAGGAGAGCTGGAACAGCGCGTCGAAGTTCAACGGGACGACGCCATCGGGCGTCGGGATGCCGGGCACGCTCGACAGCGCGAAGCCGCACACGTAGATGCGCCCGGCGTCGGCGGGGTGCGCGAACTCGACCGTGAACGCGCCGCCGGGTGCGAGCGTTCCCTGGACGAGGGGATGGAGCCCTTCGATGCGCTCGAGAGCGCCCGTCAGACGGATCAGGTAGAGCGCGCCGTCGGGCCCGAATTCGCCGTCGGTGACGCCCTGGAAGCCGGTCGCGAAGCTCAGCGGGTTCGGCTGCCCCTGCACGGGACCCGCGGGCGCGTAGCCGAGCGTGACGTCGGGCACGAGGCGCCGGATCGCGCCCAGCGCGAAGTCCGAGTAGAGGTAGTCGCCCTCGTACGCGCTCCCGAAAGCGTACGGCGCGCCCGGGGCTGCGCTCGGCACGACGTCGAGGCCGATGATCGCGCGGAAGCCGTCCGCGTGCGCGGCCGCGACCACGGGCGCCGTGAAGCCCTGCGCCGCCGGCGGGCACGCGAGCAGCGCTGCCGGCCCCTCGAGCACCGGCCAGCCGAAGTTCTCGCCGCCGGCGGTCGCGTGGTTGATCTCCTCCCACGTCGACGCGCCGACGTCGGCGACCAGCACGTCGTCGTTCACCGGGTGCACGTCGATGCGGAACGGGTTGCGCAGCCCGTAGCACCACACGAGCGCGGCGTTGTCGCTGGTCGCGTACGGGTTGCCGGCGGCCGCGATCGCGCTCTTGGCCGGCGGCCCGACGCCGGACGGAAGGCCCGACACGTCGAGCCGCAGCACCTTGCCGAGCAGCGAGTCGACGTCCTGGGCCGTGCACGGGTCCTGATCGTCGCCGAGCGCGACGAAGAGCGTCCCGTCGCTCCCGAACTCGATCGAGCCGCCGTTGTGCAGCTCGTCGAGGTCGGGCACGTCGACGAGGATGGGAACCTCGGTGCCGAGCTGGAGCTGCACGCTCGCCGGATCGGACAGGTCGCCGGCGACGTCGAACATCGACAGGCGCACCGAGCCGGACGAGAGGTGGTTCCAGACCGCGTACACGTACGGCCGCACCGGCCACTGCGGATCGACGGCGACGCCGAGCAGGCCGTTCTCGCTCCCGATCCCGTTCAGCTCCGGCACGCTCCCGAGCGAGCCGACCTGGACCCCGCCGGGCGCGGCGAGGGCCACGACGCGGATCTGGCCGGTCTTGACCTCGGCGACGAGGATCCGGCCGTCGGGCAGGAAATCCATCGCGCTGGGCGTCACGAGGGCGAACGACAGAGTCTCGTGGTGGAATCCCGTGGGCACGGAGACGACTTGCGCCGCCGCCGGGGGCAGGGCGAGCTGGAGGGCGAAGAAGAGCGCGAGGGAAACGCGGATCCGCACGGTGTATCCCGAGAGGTTCTGGGGGGGCCGGGACCTGTCTGGCAATCGTCACCGATGCCCCGGCAGTGTCAAGGTGCAGCGCCGTCAATCGCACGTCAGGAGCGTGCGGAGAGAGCGTTGACAGCGGGCGGGCGCGCGGGTGCGACGGCGCTGGAGCCCCCCGCGTCGCGCGCCCATCCTGGCGCTCTCGATCTGTACGCGCCCGATCGCGCCGGCGTCGATGCTCTTTGAAGTCTCGCGACGCCGATCCGCGGCGTCACCTGGTCGCGCGGTCGTTCCCGCTGCTCGAGGTGGACGGGGAGGCGTCGAGGAGCACGATCATGCGGTCGATCCCCGCCTGACAGGCCGCGCTGCTCGAGGTCCGCGCGAGCGAGAGGTGGGACGACGGGCTGTTGCGCTG
>CAZGTQ010000352.1:0-19432 GCA_964528575.1 uncultured Planctomycetaceae bacterium
CGCGTCCCCGGTCCACGCCCACGTGACGAGCGATGCGGCGCCCAGGAACGCCACGAGCCCCGCCAGGATGACGAGCGAGCGGCGACTCATCCCCTCTCCTCTTAGTCCCGCGGCCGGGAGCGGACAACCGGGGCGGGCGGCCACGCGGCCGCAAGTGCCCGTCCCAGGGCAGTTTGCGTCCGCTTTCCAGCACGTCCTATGCGCCGGCCGTCCACGCACTGGAGCGTATCGCCGCGTCGGCCGGCGCCGCGTACACAGGACGTCGGAGGTTCCGCCGGGGCCGGCGGACGTGCTCACCGGCTTCGGGACGCTGCTGTGCGACCTCTCGACGCAGCCGCTCGTGCTGACGAGCCCCGCGGGCGTACCGTTCGCGATCGGGCTGCCGCCCGCGTCGTGTGCGACCGTCGGCAAGCAGATCTCCACGCAAGCGCTGTCGTGGGACGGCGGCGTCCCACGGCTGACGAACGCGCTCGACGTCACGATCGGCTCGTACTGAGCGAAGCGCGTCGCGTTGCGCGGGTCGCGCGGGTGCTCCGGCGGTCCCGCTCCGCGGCGCATGCCGTTCAGTCGTGTCCGGAAGGAATGACCTCGTAGAGGTCCCAGCCGTCGCGGCTCAGGCGGTGCCGCGCGTCGAGCAGCTTCGCGAGGTCGTCGCGCGCGCGTGTGCTCGACGCGCGGACGAGCAGCTCGTCGTGGAAGTACGACGGGGAGCGCACGACGAACGTCCACTCGCCGTCGCCGCGCGGCAGGTAGGCGTGCTGCTGGAACGGCACCTTCTCGAGAGTGCGCGCAGCGGTCTCGTCCAGGCTCGCCGGCGGACGGCCGCTCTCCAGCTCGAACGACTCGATCGCCTCGACGACGGGCTGCCAGCGTGCGATCGCCGCCCCGGCCCGCTCGTGCTGGCGAGCGAGCGTCTCCGCCTCCTGCAGCTCGCCGAGCCTCGTGAGGAGCGCGGCGGTCGCGATGCCCCCGACGACGAACAGCACGGTCGGGAGCGCTACGGCGTGCCTTTCGCTCCGCGCGATCATCATCGCGACGAATGCGAAGAAGCACGCCAGCATCGCGAGCGGCGGGACTCCGCCCACCCCGTCCACCGAGTCGCTCGAGAAACCGACCACGCAGGCGAGCGCGACGGCCCCGAACGCGAGCAGAGCCATGCGCGTCGAGAGCGGATGGGCCAGCCAGCGCATTGCGACACCCTAACACGCCGTCGAGCGCGACGAGCTCAGTCGACCCACACGCGGTACAGGCTCCAGCCGCCGAACGAGTGGACGAGTGTGCGCAGGCGCCAGTCACGCGGCGGCTCGATCTGCGTCGTCGCATAGACCAACGCGTGCCGGGAGGCAAACAGGAGCAAGTCCCGGCGCAGCTCGAGCGACCAGCCGGCGTCGCAGCTCTCGTACACGACAGAGTCGAAGCCGCCGGAGAACGGCTCGTCGAGCGCCGGGAGGGCGACGTCCGTGAGCTCGTCGAGGCGAGCCGGGGGCGCGCCGTGCTCGCGCTCGTGCGCCGCGATCGCGTCGACGACCGGCTGCCACGCGCGAGCAGACTCCTCGCTCCGCTGGACGAACGCGCGCTCGGCTGCGTCACCCAACTGGCCCATGGCGCGCCAGCCCGTGGGCACGAAAAGGAACGAGAACACGACCAGGAGCGCGCTCGACAGGACGCGCCCGCGCGCGAGCGCGAGCGCAACCATCGTCGCCCCGAGCAGGGCACAGCCGACGACGATTCCGACGAGGAGCACGAGCCACGCGGCGCTCGCGGACGAGGCGAAGGCCCCGAGGATGACGCAGAGCAGCCCGAGCAGGAAGGCGACCGACGCGACCTTCGTCGTGCGCGGCGTCGTGGTCCGCGTCGCTTGCGCCTCCACCGTCAGAATGCGTCGGCCGCGCGGTAGGCGTCGATCACCGCGCGCTCGCCCCCCTCGCCCGGGAGCGAGTTGCCGTGCTCCATGCCGAGGATGCCCGTGTAGCCCTTCGCATGGATGTGGCGGAAGACGTTGCGGTAGTTGATCTCGCCGGTGCCGGGCTCGTTGCGGCCGGGATTGTCGCCGATCTGGAAGTACGCGATCTCCGACCACGCCTTGTCGAT
Source organism: uncultured Planctomycetaceae bacterium (assembly GCA_964528575.1). Classification (GTDB taxonomy): domain Bacteria; phylum Planctomycetota; class UBA1135; order UBA1135; genus CAZGTQ01. Next base: position 2,092 of record CAZGTQ010000352.1, read on the forward strand.
GTTCGGGATCAGGTTCCCCTCGGAGATCTGCTGGTGGTACAGGTCGTCGAGGATCTTGCACGACGGCGAGTCGACCGCGCGGCACACGAGGTACGCCTGCGGCACCTTCGTCAGATACAGGCCCGGGTGGTCGCGCCAGTGGTTGAGCGGCTCGAGCACCATCACGAGCCCCGCGGGCTCGCACAGATCCGCGGCCCGGCGCAGCGCGTCGACGACGTTCGCCGTCTGGTAATCGAGCTCGAGCCGCGGATCGAGGCCGCCGAGGACGACCGTGCACCAGGTCGCGCGCACGCGCTTGGCGACCTCGATCGACTCGCGCACGTCCGCCAGGAACGCGTCGCGCTGGCCGGCGTCGCCCGACGTGAAGCTGCCGCGCTGGAAGCCGTTGTTGTTCGCGACGAAGACGCCCATGCGCATCCCGAGCTGCTCGAGCAGGTCCCCGATCTGCTGCTGGCGCTCGACCGACCGGCCGCGCATCCCGTTGTCCTCGAGCGCGCGGAAGCCCTCGTCCGCCATGAAGCGGATCTGGTCGAGCTCGTCCTCGCCCGCGTGATGGCGGAACATGCCGAAGTGCGGCGCGTAGGCGAGCTGGAACGGCTGCTTCGCGCGCTCCGGGTCCTGCGCGCGAGCGGGTCGCGCGCCGACCACGGCTGCGGCGGCGCCGACGAGACCGGCCTCGAGGAACGTGCGGCGGTCGGGCGTGGGCTGCGTCGGCATCCGGATGTCTCCTGGCGGATGTCTCCTGGCGGCGATTCCGCGCCCAGGGTAGTCGCGCGCCTCCGGCCGCGGAAGAATGCGAGCCCATGATCGCCCACAGGCCGTGGTCGTTCGTCGCGCTCCTCCCGCTGGTCGTGCTCGGCTCCGGCTGCCAGGCGCTCGCCCCGGCCGGGCCGCTCGAGCGCTTCGAGTTCCTCGAGCAGCACCTCGACGTGCCCGCGCGCATCGTGCTGTACGCGCCGGACCGCGAGACGGCCGAGCGCGCGGCGCGGCACGCGTACACGCGCATCGACGAGGTCGCCAACGTCGCGACCGACACGAGCTCGATCGGCGAGCTCACCGTGCTCAGCGCGGTCGCCGGCGGCGCGGCGTACCCCGTCAGCCCGCACCTGTACCGCGTGCTCGAGCGCGCCGTCGAGCTCGCGCGCCGGACGGACGGAGCGTTCGACCCGACCGTCGGCCCGCTCGTGATGCTCTGGCGCGAGGCGCTCGAGAAGCGGCGGCTGCCGAGCGCGGAAGCGCTCGCCGCCGCGCGCGCCCTCGTCGACGTCGACGCGATCCGTTTCCAGGCGCAGCGGCACGTCACCCTGACGAAGAAAGGCATGGTGCTCGACCTCGGCGCGATCGCGAAGGGCTACGCCGCCGACGCCGGGCTGCGCGCGCTCGCGGAGCTCGACGTCGAGCACGCGCTCGTCGCGCTGGGCGAAGACGTCGCGCTCGGGGCGCCGCCGCCGGGCGCGACGCAATGGCTCATCGCCGCCGAGATGGTGCCGGGCGCGGCCGAGGACCTGTGGCTCGAGGTCGGCGGCCTCGCGAGCGCCGGTCACGGCGACACGTGGATCGAGATCGACGGCGCGCGCTACTCCGAGGTCGTCGACCCGCGCACCGGGATCGGGGTGCGCACGCCACGCATCGTGACGGTGGCGGCGCGCGACGCGGCGACGGCGGACGCGCTGGCGACGGCCGCGCTCGTGCTGGATGCCGACCGAGCGCGCGAGCTGTTCGAGCGGATCGGCGCGCGCTTGTGGGTGCGCGAGTGAGCGAGGCCGCCCAGGGGGCGGGCGTCACGCGGAGCGATCGGGCGCTCGCGGCGGGCATGGCGCTGGTCCTCGTCGCGCTGTACCTCGTGCTGCGCCAGACGACGTACGTCAGCGACGGGCGCTTCTGGCTGGCGAAGGTCGAGGCGGGCGACTGGGGCGGCCACAGCCCGCTCTACGCCGCCGCCGCGCAGCTCACGTACGCGGCGGGCCGCGCGCTCGCCGGGGCGTCGCCCGAGGCGGCGCTGCACACCCTTTCGGCGGTCGCCAATGCCGTGGCGGCGGCGCTCGTCGCGCTCGCCGCCCGCACGCTGGGCCTCGGCCGCATCGCGAGCTTCGGCGCGGCAGCGCTCGTGGCGCTCGCGCCGAACGTCTGGTTCTTCGCGACGACGGTCGAGGAGCAGAGCGTCGTGACCCTGCCCGCCGCGGCCGCGGCGCTGTGGTACGCGCGCCGGCGCGCCGCGCATCGGCTGGACGGGGACGCGCTCGTTCCGCTCCTGTGGCTGGGCGCGACGACGGCGACGCACGTCTCGGGAGCCCTGCTCGCGCCCGCCGCCGCGTTCGTCGCGTTCTTCGGGACCGGGCGGCTGCGCGTGCCGCGACGCGCGCTGCTCGCGACGGCGCTCGTCGCCGCCGGCATCGTGTTGGCCATGCGCGCCGGAAGCACCGATCTGCTGAACCTGCTCGCGGGATCGGTCGAGCTGTGGTCGCTCGGGCACTTCCAGCGCGTCTTCGTCGAGTCGACCGGAGCGCTGCTCGTGCCGATCGCCGTCCTCGTCCTCGCCGTGCTGCGCCGCCGCGCCGCGGCGAGCGGGCCGGAGGTCGCCCTGGTCCTCTGCGCCGCGCTCCCGTTCGTCGCGTTCGTCCCCGGGCTCCTCTTCGACGAGTCGCGCAGCTACACGCTCGCGCTCTATCCCGTGCTCGGCCTGCTCGCGGCGTTCGGCCTGAGCGCGTGCGGCCGCGCCGCGGGGCCGGTCGCGCTCGCGTGCGTCCTGCTGCAGGCGGGCGCGTCCTTCGCGGACCAGCGGGCGTGGCGCTACGGGTACGAGGGCGCGGAGTGGATCCCGACGCTCGTCGAGGAGACCGGCGGGAACGCGATCGTGCTCGTCGCCGAGGAGTCCGAGCGCAACGAGCTGTTCCACCACACGCGGCTCTTCGTGCTGAGCCCGCGCGTCGGGAACGCGACGTTCCCGCTCGCGGCGCCCGAGACGTTCGCGTACGCGACCGGGGCGATCGAGCGCGCGCGCAACGCCGGAGCGCGCGTCGCGATCCTCGCGAGCCTGTACGGGAGCGACGAGCCGCAGGCCCGCGTGTTCGTGGAGCGCATCGTCGAGCGCTACGGCGAGCCCGTGCCCGGCCGGCGCGACGAGTACCTCCTGTTCGACCTCACTGGAACTCGGTGACGCCCGGCGTCGCGACGACGAGCGGCGGCGGCTCGACGTCCCAGCTCCAGACGCGCGTGCCGTCCTCGCGCGGGCGCCACGCCGGCGGCGTCAGGTCCTGCTCGGACGCGAGCGCCTGCTCCCACGTGAGCGTCTGGCCGGTGTAGGCCGACATGCGGGCGAGGATCGCGAGCATCGTGCTGTTAGCCATCCACTCGCCGTCGTTCACGGGCTCGTCCGCGCGGATCGCGGCGAACAGCTCGTCGTGCTCGACCTGATACATGTTCGGGCGCGGGTCGACGCCGCGGCGCCGCAGCTCGCGCGCGACGTCCGCGTAGTCCCACGCATGCTCGCCCGCGATGACGTGCCGCGGCGCCCAGCCGTTCACGTCGCACGTGCCCTTCGTCCCGAGCACGTGGTCGGAGTTGTCCCACGCGCAGTTCGCCATCTGGCGCGCGACGTGGAAGCCCTTCGCGCCGCCCTCGTACTCGAACGTCGCGGTGAAGTGGTCGAAGACGTCGCCGAAGCGCTCCTCGGTGCGAACCTGCCGGCCGCCGACCGCGGTGCAGCGCTGCGGCACGCGGTCGCCGAACGCCCACGCCATCTTGTCGAGGCTGTGGACCGCCTGCTCGACGATGTGGTCGCCCGACGCCCACGTGCGGTAGTACCAGTTACGCACCGCGTGCTGCATGTCGGTCCACTCGCTCTGGCGGTCGTGGTACCACAACGTGCCCGCGAGGTAGGTCGTGTACACCGCGCGCACGTCGCCGATCGCGCCCTCGTCGACGCGGCCGAAGAGCGCGCGCTCCGGGGAGCTCCGGCGCCAACAGAGGCCCGACACGAGCGACAGCCGCTGCTCGCGCGCGCGCCGCGCCGACGCGAGCACCGAACGAACGCCCGGCGCGTCGACCGCGACCGGCTTCTCGCAGAACACGTGCAGCCCGGCGGCGACCGCCGCCGCCAGGTGCACCGGCCGGAAGCACGGCGGCGTCGCGAGGATCACGACGTCGAGCCCCGCGGCGATCAGCCGCTCGTACGCGTCGAGACCGATGAAGAGCGAGTCCTCGTCGAGCGCGAGCTGGTCGCGCAGGTCGAGCGGCGACTCCGGGTCGCTCGCCATGGTCTCGAGCGTCTGGCGGACGTGCTCGAGCGAGCCGCGCGCGCGGTCCTCGAACGCGTCGGCCATGCCGACGAGCCGCACGCCCCGGTCCGCGCGCAGCGCCTGGATCGCGGCGCCCGTGCCGCGGCCGCCGCAGCCGACGACCCCCAGTCGCAGCGCGTCGGAGCCGCCCGCGTGCGCGGTGCGCGCGAGCCGCGCGCGCGCGGCCGGGGCCGCGAGCGGGAGCGCGGCGAGCGCCGCCGACGTCTTGACGAAGGCGCGGCGGTCGAGGGTCGGTGCGTGGTGCTCGTGCTCGCTCATCGATGTCGCTCCCTCGGCCGTGGTGCGCGGTGAGCCGAGTATACTCCTCGTCCCGGCTCCACCCGATGCAACGTGCTCCCGTCCTCGCGGCCGCCGCCGCGCTCGCCGCCGCTCTCGCGCCCGCGCCGCGCGCCCAGGACGACACCGCCGCGCCCGACGCGTACGCGCCGCCGATCGAGGCCGCCTCCGACGAAGGCGCGCGGGCGATGGAGACGTTCCGGCTCCCCGCGGGCTTCGCGGTCGCGCAGTACGCCGCCGAGCCGCTGCTCGCCAACCCGGTCGCGTTCGCATTCGACGCGCGCGGGCGGCTGTTCGTGTGCGAGACGTTCCGGCTGCACGCCGGCGTGACCGACATCCGCTCGCACATGGACTGGCTCGACGACGATCTCGCTGCGCGCACGGTCGCGGACCGGCTCGCGATGATGCGCGAGCACGCGGGCGACGAGTACGAGGAGCGCTTCGCGACGCACCACGAGCGGCTGCGCCTCGTCGAGGACACCGACGGCGACCGCGTCGCCGACCGCGCGACGGTCTTCGCCGACGGTTTCAGCGAAGCGGCGGACGGCATCGCCGCGGGCGTGCTGCCGCGCGGGGACGACGTCTACTACGCGTGCATCCCGAGCCTGTGGAAGCTGCGCGACACGGACGGCGACGGCGTCGCGGACGAGCGCGTCGAGCTGCACACCGGCTACGGCGTGAAGGTCTCGCTCCTGGGCCACGACCTGCACGGGCTCGTGGTCGGCCCGGACGGACGCATCTGGTTCTCGATCGGCGACCGCGGCTTCTCGGTCGAGCACGCGGGGCGCACGCTCGACTATCCGAACACGGGCGCGGTGCTGCGCTGCGAGCCGGACGGCTCGGGGCTCGAGGTCTTCGCGACCGGGCTGCGCAACCCGCAGGAGCTGGTGTTCGACGAGCACGGCGACCTGTTCACGGGCGACAACAACTCCGACGGCGGCGACCAGGCGCGCTGGGTGCACGTGCTCGAGGGCGGGGACAGCGGCTGGCGCAGCAGCTACCAATGGCTCACGTCGCCGAACCTGCGTGGACCGTGGAACGCGGAGAAGCTGTGGCATCCCGCGCACGAGGGCCAGCCCGCGTACATCGTGCCGCCGCTCGCCAACGTCGCGAGCGGGCCGTCCGGCGTGACGGTCGACACGGGCACGTCGCTGCCCGAGCGCTGGCGCGGGCGCTTCCTCTTGTGCGACTTCCGCGGCGACAAGGCGGTCAGCGGCATCTGGGCGCTGCGCTGCGAGCCGAAGGGCGCGACGTACGAGGTCGCGGAGCTCGAGGAGTTCGTGTGGGGGTGCCTGCCGACCGACGTCGACTTCGGTCCCGACGGTGCGCTCTACTTCAGCGACTGGGTGCACGGTTGGAACCAGACCGGCAAGGGCCGCATCTACCGCCTGACGCACGCGGACGTCAGCGAGCGCGCGGCCGTGCGCGAGGTCGAGCGGCTCTTGCGCGAGGGCTTCGCGCACCGCGGCCCCGACGAGCTCGCCGCGTTGCTCGGCCACGCCGACCGTCGCGTGCGGCTCGAAGCGCAGCTCGCGCTCGCCGCGCGCGGGCTCGACGTCGTCCCCCGGCTGCGCCAGGCGGCCGCCGCCGGCAACCCGCCGCTCGCGCGCCGCCACGCGCTGTGGGCGCTCGGCCAGGTCTACCGGCGCTCGTTCGTCGCGCCGTTCGAGCTGATCGAGCTGCTCGGCGACGCGGACGCCGAGGTGCGCGCGCAGGCGGCGCGCTGCCTCGCGGACGCGCGCTGCTTCGACGCGACCGAGCAGCTCCTGCCGCTGCTCGCCGACCCGAGCGCGCGCGTGCGCTACTTCGCGGCGCTCGGCGTCGGCCACGGCGCGCGCGTGACGTCGATCGAGCCGGTCCTCGCGCTCTTGCGCGCGACCGGCGACTCCGATCCGGCGCTGCGCCACGCGGGCGCGCTCGCCCTCGCGCGCATCGGCGACGTCGACGCGCTCCTCGCGCACGCGGCGGACGAGGCCGACGCGCACGCGCGCATGGGCGTGTTGCTCGCGCTGCGGCGGCTCGAGAGCCCGGCGCTCGCGACGTTCCTCGCCGACGCCGACCCCTTGCTCGTCGTCGAGGCCGCGCGCGCGATCTACGACGTGCCGATCGACGGCGCGCTCGCTCCGCTCGCCGCGCTGCTCGACGGGATCGAGCTCGACGAGTCGGCGACCCAGGGCCCGCTGCTGCGGCGCGTGCTCAACGCCGCGTTCCGGCTCGGCGGGCGCGCGAACGCCGAGGCGCTCGCCGCGTTCGCGTGCCGCGCCGACGCGCCGGCCGACGCGCGTCTCGAGGCGACGCAGATGCTCGCCGATTGGAGCGCGCCGCGAGCGCCCGACCGCGTCACCGGCGAGTGGCGGCCGATCGAGCCGCGCGCCGGGGCGTTCCTGCCCGAGCTCGCACGCTCGATCTTCGACCGCATCGTCCTGTCCGCGCGGTTCCGCGGCGAGAGCGACGCGCTGCAGGTCGCGCTCGTGCGGCTCTTCGGCGCGCGCGCGCTCGATGCGAGCGCGGGCTTCCTGCGCCAGCTCGTCGGCGACGCGGAGCTCGCGACGAGGGTGCGCGTCGCGGCGCTGGAGGAGCTCGCGCGCGAGCCGGGCGACGAGCTGACGATGGCGCTGTCGGACGCGCTCGGCGCCGGCGGCCGCGTCGCGCGCGAGGGCACGGCGCTGCTCGCGTCGCTCGGGGCGGAGCGCGCGCTCCCGCTCGTCGAGCCGGCGCTGCGCGGCGACGACGTCGCGCGCCGCCAGGGTGCCTACCGCGCGCTCGGCGCGTTGCGCGGCGAGCGGACCGTCGCGCTGCTCGCGGCCGAGCTCGCCTCGCTCGCGGCCGGTACCGTGCCGGCGGGCGCGCAGCTCGAGCTCGTGCTCGCGGCGGAGGCGCACGCGAGCCCGCGGCTCGACGAGGCGCTCGCGGCGTGGCGCGCGGGCGTCGAGACGCAGGCCGGCGGGCTCGGCGCCTGGCGCGTCGCGCTCGAGGGCGGCGACGCGCAGCGCGGTCGCAAGGTCTTCTTCGAGAAGAGCGAGACCGCGTGCCTGCGCTGCCACCGGATCGGCGACGCGGGCGGGAGCGAGGCGGGGCCGGAGCTCGCCGGGATCGGCCCGCAGCGAGGCCGCGAGCACGCTCTGCGCTCGATCGTCGATCCCAACGCCGAGATCACGGCGGGGTTCGCGAACGACAGCTTGTTCCTGGCGGACGGGCGCGTGCTCTCCGGCCGCGTCGTCGGCGAGACCGCGATCTCGGTGCAGATCGAGACGCAGGACGGCATGGTGACGGTGTTCCGCGACGAGATCGAGGAGCGCTCGAGGGATCTGTCGTCGATGCCGGCGAACCTCGCCGAGATGCTCACGCGCGAGGAGCTGCGCGACCTGGTCGAGTTCCTGGCGACGCTCGAATAGACGGCGCCGAGGCGCCGTAGGAGGTAGCGATGGACCTGCGGCTGTACGAGGAAGTGCTGCTGCTCGCACTCGACGACGACAGCGGCAAGGCCGACGCGGCGACGCTGTACACGTACGCGCTGAGCGCGGCGGTGCTGGGCGAGCTGCTCCTGGGCGGCCAAGCGCGGCTCGAGGGCGAGGGCAAGCAGGCGCGCGTCGCGCCGACCGGCGCCGCCCCGAGCGCGTGTCCGGTGGCCGAGGACGCGTACGCGAGGATCCGCGAAGACGCGCAGCCGCGCGCCCCCGGGCACTGGATCTCGACGCTCGCGAACGCGAACGACCTCGTCGGTCGCGTCGCCGCGCGGCTCGTCGGCCGCGGCGTCCTCGAGCGCGTCGACGCCAAGGTGCTCTGGGTGTTCTCGAGCCGCCGCTATCCTGCCCGCGACCCGGAGCCCGAGCGCGCTCTGCGCGCGCGCCTCGCCGCCGCGATCGAGTCGGACGGCCCGATCGACGAGCGCACGGCGCTGCTCGTGTCGCTCCTGCGCCCGACGGGCCTGTTGAAGACCGCGCTCGGTAGGAACGTGACGAAGCGCCGCGCCGCGCGCATCGAGTCGATCCTCGCGGGCAACGCGCTCGGCGCCTCGACGAAAGAGGTCGTCGAAACGGCGCAGTTCGTGCTCGCGATGGCGATCTTCAACCCGGCGCTGTACGTCGTCGCGTTCTCGGGCTGACCGAAGCTACAGCGCCTTCGCGACCCAGCTCTCGAGCGCGCCGACGAAATCCCCCATCAGGCGCGTCGGGTCCGGCACCAGGAAGGCGTGGCCGGCGCCCGGGATCACGAGGATCTCGGCGTTCGCCTTGCGCGTGAGGGCGAACGCGTGCTCGAGGCGGCGCACGCTCTCGGCGACCGGCACGTTGTCGCGCTCGTCCTCCTCGCCGTAGAGCACGAGCGTCGGCTGCTCGACGAGGGTCCAGTACGGCATCGGGTCGAAGCGGCAGACGCCGCGCAGGAAGCTCCACGCCGCGTCGTCGCGCGTCGCAGGGAAACCCTCGACCACCGTGCGCGCGGGCGAGCGCAGCGCGCGGGAGCGCAGCGCCTCGTACGGCTCCCAGCGGTCGGTGAGCGCGTAGCGGATCGCGGCCGCATTGAGCTCGACGACGCTCGCGACCGCGTCCTCGTCGAGCCCGGCGCGGCGCGCGGTGTTCGTCATCTCGACCGTGACCTGCTCGGCGAAGCCCACCGCCGCGCCCGACACGTCGATCACGAACGCCACGTCCGCCGAGCGCGCCGCGGCGATCGGCGCGACCCAGCCTCCCTGGCTCAACCCGACGACGCCCACGCGTGCGGGATCGATCTCGGCGCGCCCCCGCAGGAACGCGACGCCGGCGAGCGCGTCGCCCGCCAGAGCCTCGAAGTCCGCGGTGCGCCAGTCGCCCTCCGACGCGCCGCAGCCGCGCTTGTCGGTCAGGAGCACCGCGACGCCGGACTCGACGAGCACGTCGGCGATCGCGGCGGCCCAGCCGTTCGAGCGGTCGGAGTCGCCCGAGCCCTGCAGGATCACGGCGCCTGGGACGCGCTCCTGCGCGTCGGGGAGCAGGAGCGCCGCCGCGAGCTCGATCGAGCCGCTCGGGTAGCGCACGTCCGCGTCGATGCCGCCGTGGCCGGCGCAGGACGGCAACGCGAGGAGCAAGAGCATGAGGACCATGCCGGCCCTGCGCCGCGCGCCGCTAGCGATTTCGCGAATCGTCGTCGTCCACGACCGAGCGCGAGGACGACGTCGGCGCGCGGGCCACGACGCTCTCGTCCGGCTCCACACGCACCCCGCTCATGCCGCGGCCGGGGTAGTCGACCGTCGAGAGCACGTGGCGGATGCTCTCGAGGCGCGCGCGCTTCTTCTCGTTGCCCTGGACGACGATCCAGGGGCAGCGGTCGGTGCTCGTGTGGGCGAACATCGCTTCCTTGTAGCGCGTGAACGCCTCCCACTTGCGCTGCGCCTGGACGTCGACGGTCGAGAGCTTCCAGCGTTTGAGCGGGTTGCGCCCGCGGCGCTCGAGGCGGCGCTGCTGCTCCTCGCGCTCGATCGAGAACCAGAGCTTGACGAGCCGCAGACCGTCGTCGAGGAGCATGCGCTCGAAGCCGACGACCTGGTCGAGGAAGCGCTCGTACTGCTCGGGCGTGCAGAAGCCCATCACGGGCTCGACGACGGCGCGGTTGTACCAGCTCCGGTCGAAGAAGACGATCTCGCCGGGATCGGGGAGCTGCTCGACGTAGCGCTCGAAGTACCACTGGCGCTGCTCGATCTCGTTCGGCTTGGGCAGCGCGACGACGCGCGAGTGGCGCGGCATCAGGTGCTGCGTGAAGCGCAGGATCGCGCCGCCCTTGCCCGCCGCGTCGCGACCCTCGAACAGGATCGCGAGCCGCGTGCTCGTCGCGACGACGTGCGCCTGGAGCGCGAGCAGCTCGACCTGGAGCCGGCTCAGCTCGATGACGTAGTCGCGGTCGAGCTGCTCCTCGAGCACCTCCTCGAGCCAATCCTCGCCCAGTTGCTGCGCCGCCAACCGGTCCATGCGCGGATGGTAGCTCTACCGACCCACCGGCGTCAGCCACACGGTGCGCAGGCGCATCAGCTCGTCGCCCTCGATGCGCGTCGGGCGCAGCACGAGCGTGAAGTCGCCGGCGCGCGGGATCTGGAGCGCGCCGATCTCGTCCGCCGCGAACGTCTCCCAGTCGTGCGTGTGGCCGACGGTCCAGCGCAGCTCGATCGCGCCGACGCTCGTGACGAACTCGCCGCCCCCCGCGGCGCTCGCGTACTCGACCTCGACGTGGAACAGGCCCGGCTCGAAGACGCGGAAGTCCCACTCGATCTCGTCCTCGGGGTCGGACCAGCCGACCACGACGCCGCCGTCGCGCCGGATCGACTCGCCGAGCACCCGCGCCTCGCTCGCCGCCAGCACGACGACGCCCTCGGCGTCCTGACGCGGGATCCGCTCGACGTCCGGCTCGCCCTCGATCTCCAGCACGACGACGTCGGCGCCGCTCGCGGGCTCGCCCGTCGCCCCCAGCTCGATCACGACCGAGTCGCGCGCGCGGCCGTGCTCGAGCGGCCGCTCCTCGCCGTCCGCGAGCCGGTACGCGCGCCGCACCGGATTGCGCAGGCCGGGCAGCTCGACCGTCCCGCCGGGACGCTCGAACACGCACAGGTACAGCCGGCCCGGCCGCTGCGTGCACACGCCCCACGCGAGGTCCTGGTACGGCCCCGCCTCGGCGCCGTAGATCGCCCGCCCGTTGGCCGCGAGCCAGTCGCCCAGCCCGATCAGCCGCTCCTCGACGATCGGCGGGATGCGGCCGTCGGCGGTCGGGCCGACGCTGAGCAGGAGGTTGCCGCCCGCGGCGACCGTCGAGCAGAGCGCGCGCACGAGCTCCGCCGTCGACGCGTAGTGCGCCGCTTCCTCGGCGCGGTTGAAGCCGAACGAGTAGCCGACGGCGCGGTTGTGCTCCCACGGACGGCCCGCGAGAGCGCTGCGGCGCGGGAGCAGCTCGGGCGCGATCGTCGCGTACCCGCCGTGCCGGCCGCGGGCGTCGGAGCCCCAGCGGTCGTTGACGACGACGTCGGCGCCGGCGCCGGCGCCGGCGGGCGAGTCCGCCCAGAGCCAGCTCAAGAACGCGGCGCTGCGCCAGGCGTCCGACGTCTGCTCCCAATCCCCGTCCGCGTAGAGCAGGTCGGGCCGGTAGCGCGTCACGATGTCGCGCAGTTGCGGGTGCACGACCTCGGCGACGTACCGGTCGAGCCGCTGCGGATACAGCGGATGGCTCCACTCGAGCAGCGAGTACGCGACGCCGAAGCGCATGTCCTCGCGGCGCACGGCGCTGGCGAGCTCGCCGACGAGATCGCGACCCGGGCCGACCGCGACCGCGTTCCAATGCGGCGCTTGCGCGCTCGGCCACAGGCAGTAGCCGTCGTGGTGCTTCGCCGTGACGACGACGTAGCGCGCGCCCGCGTGCGCGAAGAGCGCGGCCCACGCGTCCGCGTCGAACAGCTCGGCGCGGAAGTCCGGCGCGAAGTCCGCGTAGGTCGCCGAGCGGCCGTACGTCCCCGCGTGGAAGCGCGCCGTCGGATGGCTGTCGCTGCGCATGTACGCCTGGTACCACTCGGCGTGGCTGCCGGGCGGCCCCCACGCCGGCACGGAGTACACGCCCCAGTGGACGCGGATGCCGAAGCGAGCGCGCGCGAACCACGCGGGCAGCGGGCGCCGGTCGGCGACGTCCCAGCTCGGCCGCGCCACCGCGGGCACGGTTTCGGCCTCGACGCGGTCGAGACGCGGATTCTGAGCGAGAGCGCGTCCGGCGAGGAGCGCGCCCAAGAGCAGGGCGACAGGAGGCTTCATCGAGCTCAGCCCCCAGCGTGAAGCGTGCGCGTCCGGCCGGCAAGGCCCGGGCCGGTCCGCCCCGGCGAGCGGGTCGGCTACCTCACTGCTCCGCGGCGCCTCACTCCTCCGCGGCGCCCTCCCCCGGCTCGTAGCGCGCCCGGTTCTCCTCCCACCAGCGGTTCCAGTCCTTCACCTGGTCGCCCGCGCGGACGCCGGTGAGCTGCTCGAGCGCGCGCCCCATCGACGCGTACTCCTTGCGCAGCTCGTACAACTGCATCCCGATGACGCGCGCGTCGAGCACGACGGCCTCCTGGACGCGGGCCACGATCGGGTCGGCGATCGACGCGCCCTGTGCGATCTCGACGTCGTAGTCCGCCACGTACGCCAGCTCGTTGCCGACGTAGATGTGCGAGCGCGGCGCCGCCACGCCGCTCGCCCCGGCCTGCGGAGCGTTCAGCGCGGCGATCAGCGCCGGCACCGCCGCGGGATAGCCCATGTGGCCGAGCGCCTGCGCCGCGTGCGTGCGCACGGTCGACGACGTGCTGCCGAGCGCGCGGATCACCGGGAGCGCGACGACCTCCTGGCCCACGTCGCCGAGCGCGCGCGCGGACTCCGCTCGCGCCGCCTCGTCCGGGTCGAGCACCGCGCGCTGCAACAGCGGCTCGAGCGCCGCCCCGGGGAACAGCCGGCGCAGGGCGAGCGCCGCGAACGCGCGCCGCTTCGGCGACGGGTGGGCGAGCAGCTCCTCGAGCTTCGTGCCGAGGTCGTACCCGTGCTCCGCCGCCGCCGCGCCCAGCTCGCGCACGGCGAGCTCGCGGCCCGACCGGCCGAGGCGCGTCGTGCGGGCGAGGAAGCGGTCGACCGCGGCGTCGAGCCCGTCGGCCGCGACCTCCAGCGACGGGAGCGCGATGCGCACGTCCGACGACGCGAGCAGCGCGAGCGCGTCCGCATGGTCGGGCGCGTCGTCGAGCACGAGGTCGAGCTGGCGCAGGCACTCGGTCCCCAGCCCCTCGGACCCGAGCCAGCGCGCGTACTCGAGGCGCGGTTCGATCTCGTGCAGGCGCAGCATCCGCTCGCGCTCGCGCGCCTCGGCCTCGACCTCGCTCACGGCGCGCGCGCGCTCGACCGCGCCAGGCTGCAGCGCGACCCACGCGTCGCCGCGCTCGATCTCCCACACGCCGGCCGAGCGGCGCGAGCGCGCGCGCACCTTGCGGCCGTCGGCGAAGTGCAGGATGCGCTCGCGCGGGCGCGCGTCCGCGGCGTCGCTCGCGCTGGCGGAGCCGTCGTCGGAGCGCCGCTCCTGCGCGGCGGGCGTCAAGGCCGCGAGCGGCGCGGCGAGGGTCAACGGGACGAGCCAGCGGACGAGCAGCGCGCGAGAGTCGGCCATGACGTCGGGGGTCCTGGATCCTGCCTCGGGGAGCGGGTCCGGGCGAGGATGCCGCCTCGGCCCGAACGCGGGGTGACCATGACGGGATTATCGCCCCGCGCCGGGGCAGTCATCGCCGCTTACGCACACCGAATGCTGCCGATACGCGGCGGGGCCGGCGGCACCGTTCACGGGATCCGGGCGGTACCATGCGCCCCCGCTCCCGAACCCCCACGGACCCTTCGCCATGAAGACCCAGCTCGCCCCGCTCGCCGCCGCGCTGCTCGTCGCGCTCGCGGCCGCCTGCACCGATACCGCCGCCAGCGAGGCCGAGCGCCTCGTGTTCACCGCGATCCCCGACGAGAACACGACCGAGCTGCGCGAGAAGTTCGACCCGGTCGCCGCCTACCTGAGCGAGAAGCTCGGCGTCGAGGTCACGTACCAGCCGACGAGCTCGTACTCCGCGTCGGTCGAGGCGTTCAAGAACGGCGACGTGCAGCTCGCGTGGTTCGGCGGGCTCACCGGCGTGCAGGCGCGGGCCGTCGTGTCGGGCGCGCACGCGATCGCGCAGGGCGTGGTCGACCCGGAGTACAAGTCGTACTTCATCGCGAACGCGAGCACGGGCCTCGAGCGCTCGGACGCGTTCCCCGACCTCGCGGGCAAGAAGTTCACGTTCGGCTCCGAGCAGTCGACATCGGGCCGCCTGATGCCCGAGCACTTCATCCGCGAGAACACCGGGCAGTCGCCCGAGGAGTACTTCGGCGGCCCGAACCACTACTCCGGCGCGCACGACGCGACAGCGAAGCTCGTCGAGGCCGGCACGTTCGACGCGGGCGCGCTCAGCTACAAGGCGTACGACGAGCTCGTCTCGGAGGGCAAGATCGATCCGGACGTCGCGCGCATCGTGTGGGTGACGCCCACGTACCCCGACTACAACTGGACGGCGCACCCGATCCTCGAGGAACGTTTCGGCGCGGGCTTCACGAACAAGGTGCAGGAGGCCCTCCTCGCGATGGAGGACCCGAAGCTGCTCGCCGCCATGACGCGCCCCGAGGGGCTGATCCCGGCCGAGGACGCCGATTTCCAACGGATCCACGATCTCGCGACCGATCTCGGCTTCCTCCGCTGAGGGCGGTCTGCGCGCGGCCAGCGCGTTCGAGCTACGCGGCGTCCGCGTCTCGTTCGACGGGCGCGACGTGCTCGCGGGCGTCGATCTCGCGATCGCGCCGGGCGAGGTCGTCGCGCTCGTCGGGCCGAGCGGCGCGGGCAAGACGACGCTGCTGCGGCTGCTCGTCGGCGCGGTGCGACCGAACGCGGGTCGCGTCGTAGTCGACGATGTCGACCTCGCGACCACCGACCCGGGCACGCTGCGGCGCGCACGCGCGCGGCTCGGGTTCGTGCACCAGGACCTCGCGCTCGTGCCGAACGTGCGCGTCGCGCAGAACGTGATCGCGGGCAAGCTCGGCCGGCGCGGCTTCCTCGCGTCGCTGCGCTCGATGCTGCTGCCGTCGGACGCCGACCTCGAGGCGGCGCACGCGCTGCTCGCGCGCGTCGGCATAGGCGACAAGCTGTTCCAGCGCACCGACACGCTCTCGGGCGGCCAGCAGCAGCGCGTCGCGATCGCGCGAGCGCTGTTCCAGGAGCCGAGCGCGCTGCTCGCCGACGAGCCGCTCGCGTCGGTCGACCCGGCGCGCGCGCGGGCGCTGCTCGAGCTGCTCGTGTCGCTCGCCGCCGAACGCGGCCTGACGCTCGTCCTGTCGCTGCACGACGTCGCGCTCGCGCGGGAGCTCGTCCCCCGCTGCGTCGGCCTGCGCGACGGGCGCGTCGCGTTCGATCGCCCCACCGCGGACGTCGACGACGCGTCGTGGCGCGCGCTCTACCGGCTGCGCGAGGACGACGTGCGATGACGGCGGCGTTCGCGCCGGCCGGTCGGCCGGCGACCCTGGGCCGGCGCGCGCGGGTGTGCCTGGCGATCGCGCTGTCGGGAGCGGTGGCGTACCTCGCGCTGGGCCTCTCGCTCGACGGGCTCGTGCCGCACGCCGGCGGCGCGCGCATCGCGCGCGAGTTCTTCGCCGCCGCGCTGAGCCCGGCGCTCGACTACGAGTCGAGCTTCGTCCCGGACGGCGCGCCGCCGTTCCTCGCGCGCGTTCTCGACGCGCTGCGCCGCACGATCGTGTTCGCGGCGGCCGCGACGAGCGCCGCGCTCGTGCCCGCCGTCGTGCTCGGCTTCCTCGCGTCGAGCTCGTGGTGGGCGCGCGAGCGGGCCGGCCGGCGCACGCGCGTCGCCGCGCCGCTCGTCCAGGGCGCGACGCGGCTCTTGATCGCCGGCATGCGCTCCGTGCACGAGTTGCTCTGGGCGGTCGTCCTGCTCGCGGCATTCGGCCTGGAGAGCGGGACCGCCGTGCTCGCGCTCGCGATCCCGTACGCCGGGGTCCTCGCGAAGGTCTTCGCCGAGATGCTCGACGAGGCGGACGACGCGGCGGCGCGCGCGCTGACCGCGGCGGGAGCGTCGCCGGCGCAAGTGTTCCTGTTCGGGCGCCTGCCGCGCGCGGCGCCCGACATGGCCGCGTACGCGTTCTACCGCTTCGAGTGCGCCGTGCGCTCGTCGGCGGTGCTCGGCTTCTTCGGCTTCGAGACGATCGGCTATTACGTGCACGCGTCGTTCGACAACCTGCACTACCGCGAGGTCTGGACGTATCTCTACGCGCTCGTGGCGGTCGTCCTGCTGCTCGAGGGCTGGAGCGCGGCGTTGCGCCGGAGGTTCGTCGCGTGAACGGCGAGCTCCGCGTCCTCCACCGCGGCCGGCCGCGCAGCAACGTCCTGCGGGCGAGCATCGCGGCGCTCGCGCTCCTCGCGCTCTACGCGTGGCTGGCGGGCGACGTGTCGATCGGCGCACTGTTCACCGCGCGGCGCCTCGACAACGTCGAGCGCTTCCTCGAGCGCGACGCGCTGCCGTACCCGCTGCGCGAGAGCGGCTTCTCGTGGGCCGCGCTCGCCGACTGGGTCATCGGCGTGGTGCGCGAGCGCGGCGCCGCCGCGCTGCTCGCGACGCTCTGGATCTCGGTGCTCGCGATCGTGCTCGCGAGCGCCGCGGCGGCGTTCCTCGCGCCGCTCGGCGCGCGCACGCTGATGACCGACGAGCCGTTCCGGCTGGATGCGGAGCGGCGGCGGCCGCTGCGCTGGGCCGCGCTGACCGGTACGGTGCGCGCGGCGATGATCTGCGTGCGCGCGATCCCCGAGTACGTGTGGGCCTTCCTCCTGCTCGCAATCGTCGGCCCGAGCTCGTGGCCGGCGGTGCTCGCGCTCGCAATCCACAACGCGGGGATCCTCGGTCGCCTGGGCGCGGACACGATCGAGAACCTCGACCGCGCCCCGCTGCGCGCTCTGCGCCTGCTCGGCGCCAGCCGCCGCGACATCGCCGCCGCCGCCGTGCTCCCCCTCGCCCTGCCGCGCTTCCTCTTGTTCTTCTTCTACCGCTTCGAGACGTGCGTCCGCGAGGCGACCGTGCTCGGAATGCTCGGCGTCGTCTCGCTCGGCTACTGGATCCAGGACGCACGCGCCCGCCAGCTCTACGACGAGATGCTCCTGCTCGTCGCCCTCGGCGGCCTGCTCGTCATCGCCGCGGACATCGCGTCGCAGCTCGCCCGCGGCTGGATCCG
>CAZGTQ010000353.1:0-1927 GCA_964528575.1 uncultured Planctomycetaceae bacterium
GCCGCGGCCGTAGGGCGAGGCCCCGCGGCCGTGCCCGAACGGGCGCCGCGGGTCGTGCGCGGCCAAGCGATCGACCTCGACGGCCGCGCGCTCGCCGGCGTCGCGCTCGCGCTGGCCGGCGACGCGGTCGAGCCCGGTTCGGACGAGAACGGTTCGGACGAGCACGGTCCGGACGAGAACGGTGCGGTCGAGGGGCGGGCGCAGACGCGCAGCGGCATCGGCGGCGCGTTCGAGCTCGAGCTGCCGTCCGGCTCGACCGATTCCGCGATCGTGTCGGCGGACCCCGCGTTCGCGACGGTGTTCGCCGGCGCGGTGCGCACCGGCGGCGAGCAGGCCTTGGTCGTGCTCGCGCCGCGCAACGCGCTCGGCGGCGCCGTCGTCGACGGCGTCGGCGCGCCGCTCGAGGGCGTTCGCGTCACGCTCGAGCCGCCCGAGGGGCTGCGTGCCCGCATCGGGCGTTCGCTCGCGACGTCGCACTCCCGCGCGTGGACGGACGTCACCGACGAGCGCGGTCGCTTCGCGCTGCCCGACGCGCCGCGGCTCGAGGACGCGCGCGTCGTCGCGCGCGCCGAGGGACTGCCGGCCGGGTCGGTTCCCGCTCCGCTCGTCCCGTACGACGGGCTCGTGATCGAGCTCGCCGCGCCCGAGCCGAGCGCGACGAGCATCGTCGGCGGCAGCGTCGTCGACCCCGACGGGCGCGGCGTGCCGGACGCGCGGGTGTCGTTCGGCCTGGCGACGACGCGCGCGGACGAACGCGGCCGCTTCCGTTTCGACCTGGCCGACGAGGAGTCGCCGAACCGGCTCGCCGAGAGCCTGCTCGGCACGCCTGCGTCGCGGCTGATCGCTTTCGCTCCCGGCTACCAGCCGGCGCAGCGGGAGCTCGAGCGCGATCCCGGGACCGGCGTCGCGCTGTGGCCGACGCCGCTCGTGCTGACGCTCGGCCCGCCGCCGCTCGCGATCGGAGGGCGCGTCGTCGGCGCGGACGGCGAGCCGCGCGCGGACGTACGCGTGTGGATCGACGACCCCACGCCGTTCGGCCGGGGGCCGCAGGGCATGGAGCTGCTCGAGAGCGCCCTCGCGGGCGACCCGGAGGTCTCCTGGCGCTTCGCGGTCACCGACGCCGCCGGGCGTTTCGAGCTCGACGGGCTCTGCGACCGCACCTACCGCGTCGCGGCGATGGATCCGGCGACGCTCGCGCTCGTGCGGCCCGACTCCGTGCTCGCGGGGCGGCACGACCTCGAGCTCGTGCTCGACGAGGGGAACCGCTTCCAACGCGTCGCGGGCCGCGTCGTGACGCGCACGGGCGAGCCGCTCGAGGACGTTCTGGTCAGGCCCGTGCTCGATGCGCTGCGCGCGCGCTACGAGGGCGAGGTGATCCAAACGCACCACTGGGGCCGCGCCGGCGTGCGCACGGACGCCGAAGGGCGCTTCGAGCTCGAGGACGTCCCGCGCACGGAGGTGTACCTGCGGATCGACGGGTCGGAGGTGATCTCGTGCGAGCCGGGCCGCCGCGTCGAGGGCGGGCTCGCCGAGGCCGCTCTGGGGCCGATCGACGACCTGCGCATCGTCGCCTCGGTGCGCGTGCAGGTGCAAGTCACGCTCGGGACGCCGGACCTCGCGGACGAGCTCGCGGCCCTCGACTCCGCGGGCGAGCCGATCGTCATCAACCGCAACGTCGGCGGCTCGCGCCAGGAGACCGAGCGCGTCCCGATCGTCGACGGCCGCACCGAGGTGCTCACCGTCACCGACGACACCGAGACGTTGGTGCTCTACCGCAGCGGCGCGGAGGTGTACCGCGAGCGCGTCGCGCTCGGCCCCGGCGACGTGAACCGCATCGACATCTGACCGCGCTACGGTGTCGCACACCTTGTTGTCGTTCAGCGACAGGGAGGTGCCAGGTGCGGCACCTGGCACCTCCCTGTCGCTG
>CAZGTQ010000354.1:0-1826 GCA_964528575.1 uncultured Planctomycetaceae bacterium
CGCTCCGAGGCAGGACGCTCCCGGCCGCGCTGCGCCGTTCGTTCAGGGCCGCTTCGAGCATGCGCACGGCCTCGTCGCGGCGCTCGTGGTTCCACAGCGTCCAAGCCAGGCGCTCGGCGATCGCGAAGCGCTCGTCGGGCAGCTCGGCCTGGCGGTGGAGCTCTTTCAGTTGGCGCAGCTGCTCGTCCGCGAGCGCTTCGGGCTCGAGCCGGCCCTGGTCGGCGAGGAAGCCGGCCATGAGGCCGAGCTCGCCCGTCTGCCACGCGCCGTCGAAGGCGGCGCGCAGCGCGGCGAGGCTCCGCGCGGCGTGGTCGCGCGTGCCATGCGATTGGCGGGCGGCGCGCAGGGCGAACTGGAACTGGATCAAGGTCAGCGCGCGGCGGTCGACCTCGGTTGCAGCGGTCGCGGCCGTCTCGCGCAACGCTTCCTCGCGCAGTGTCTCGGCGCGCAGCGCCTCGATCCGAGCGTCGATCCGGTCGACGTCGGCTTCCTCCTGCACGAGCGCCGCGAGGTTCCCGACGTGCGCCAGGAGGGGATAGATTCGCCCCGCGGTCCCTCCGAGCACCGCCTCGGGCAGGCACGCGAGCAAGCGGAAGTCCTTCGTCGCCGCGTAGAGCTGGTGGAGGACGTGGAAGTGGTTGCCGGGGTCGCGCGCTTTTCGCAGCAGCGCGACCAGGAGATGCGGGACGTCGGGGTCGAGCTCCGGCGGCACGCCGTCGCCGCTGCGCTGCTGCTCGCCCGCGATGCGATAGAGCTCGCCCGCGAGCTCGTCTTCCGACATCACCTCGAAGGCGCGAAGCTTTGCGCGCGACGCCAGGTCCGGCTGGTCGAGGGCCGTGTACCAGGGGGAGAGGGCCTCGAAGTCCTCCGGAGCGAGCTCGTCCTGCGCGTCGATCTCTTCGAGGACGCGCGCGGCTTCCGCGAGCTCGCCGCGCTCGGCCCGGACGTGCGCCAGGTCGCGACCGAAGCGCATCGCCCTGAAGTCGCTCCCGCCGTCGTACCAGGCCGCGAGCGCACGCTCGAGTTCGTCGGCGAGGTCGAGGGCGACCAACAGGTCGCGCGTCGAGGCGCGGCCGTCGGGGAAGTCCGAATCGAGCTCCGCGATCCGGTCGAGCGCCCCGCGCAACTCGCTCACGCGAGCTTCGAGCGCTTCCTCGCCGGTCGTGAGCAGGAGGCGCGCGGCGGTGCGGATCGCGCGCTCCGCGAGGATGCGGTCGCGCAGGGCGACGTCGTCGGGCGGAGCGGAAGCGAGAACCTCCGTCTCGCGCGCGAGGAGCGCGAGCGCGTCGCGCCACGCGAGGTCGAGCTCGGTCCCGCTCGAGACGCGCAGGAAGGCGCCTTCGAGCGATGCCCACTCGGCGAGCGCGCGCGGCGCGAGCGTCTGCTCGAGCCGGGCGACGACCTCGAGGGCTCCCGCCCGGGCCGTGCGCAGGGCCTTCGCGCGCTCCGCGGCGAGCGTGCGCCGCGAGAGCGTCTCGAACTCGGGGAGGGCCGCGACGATCGCATCCGTGCGCGCGCGCAGGATCCAGTCCACGAGCTCGTGCAGCAGCAGGATGCGCTCGTCCTGGTTCGCGGAGAGCGCGTCCGGAGCAGCCTCTCCGTCGAGCTGCGCGGCGCCGAGCAGGAGGGCGAGCTCGCGCTCCGTCTCGGGGCTCCAGGGCGTGTCCAGTAGTTCGTGGAAGAGCTCGATCGCCGACGGCGCGCGCCCCGGACCCACCTCGGCTTCCTCGAGGACCATGCGCAGGAAGCGCGCGCGCAGTTCGGGGTCGGCGTAGCTCCGCAGGATGCCCGCGAGCGGGTCGCGTTCGAGGGGGTCGCCGCCGCGC
>CAZGTQ010000355.1:0-2224 GCA_964528575.1 uncultured Planctomycetaceae bacterium
TCCGGGCGACGACGCGCTCGCCCGCGCGCACGTCGACTCCGCCGAGAGGCGCGCCCGTCGAAGCGTCGAAGACCTGCGCCGTGCGCGCGAAGCCGCGCCGCAGCGCGACCTCGATCACGGCGCCGTCCGGAGTGGTGCGCAGATGGTCGGCGACGCGCCCGTGCACGTCGCGGTAGCCGAACGCGCAGACGAAGAGCGTCGCGTCCTCCCGCAGTCGCAGAGCGCGCGGCTCGACGGCGAGCTCCTCGGACACGAGCCGCAGCTCGTCGTAGAACACGAAGCCGGCGACTTCGCGCAAGTGCTCGCCCGTGTCGACGTCGCGTGCCTCCAAGCGCACGAGCGTCTCGTGGACGTCGCGCACGCGGTGCAGCTCGACGCCGGTCGTGCCGAACGGGACGACGACGCTCGCCGGCTCGAGAACGGCTTCGAGGGACGCGGCGTTCACGCGCACCTGGTCCGCCTCGTTCGCGCGCCACGCGAAGCCGCCGTCCTCGTCCGACATCGCCGTCGCCTCCGTGCCGTCCGAGAGCTGGAACAGGAGATCGACGCCTTCGAGCGGCTCGCCGTGCTCGTCGAGCACGCGGCCCGCGACGGCGAGCAGCGTCGCGTCGGGCGTGAGCACGACCGTGTGCTCGTTCGCGCCGGCGACGAGCTCGAGCTCCCGGACGACGTGGCGCTGCGTCGGCCGATGCTCGACGAGGAGGACGATCCGTCCCGGCTCGAGGGGTCCGAGGGAGACGCGGCCGTCGTGGTCCGTGCGCAGGCCGCCGCCCGCGGGGCCGAGGACGCTTGCGCGGGCGAACGGCACCGGCGCGCCGTCGAGCTCGACGACTTGCAGGAAGAGGTCCGCGCTCGTGCTCGACGCCGGGGCATCGGGCGCTGCCGCTTCGGCGGGCGGGGGCGCCGGCTCGGCACGGAGCTCGTCGGGGTGGGGGAGCGGCGCGTCGGAGGGCGCCTCCTGCTCGGGCGCTTGGTCGAGCGAGCTGCGCTCGCCGCCGGCGAGCGCGGCCGCCGGACGTCGCTCGACGTTCGGCGGACCGGTGGGCGGCGCCGGCGCGCTCTCGGCGCGTCCGGCGACGAACCAGCCGACGACGCTCGCGACGAGCACGGCGAGCGTCAGGCCGAGCACGAGCGGCCGTGACATCCGCGCTCCTCAGTCGCGCGTCGCGAGCACCGCGTCGATCAGCTCCGCGTCGACGCCGCGCTCCTTCAGGAACTCGAGGAAACCGGCGTCGATGTTCGCGAGGTCGGTGCCGCTGAACGCGGTGCGCAACGAGTAGATCGGGCTCTTGCCGCGCAGCATGAGCGAGATGTACTCGCGGACCTTCGTGCGGTGCTCGCCGTCGTTCGCGTCGTGCAGGTAGTGCATGAGCAGGTGCGACTGGCGGTAGAGGAATTGCATCGCGAGACCGGGCGCCAGGGAGGGGAAGCCGTTCGCCTGGGCGCGCTCGTCGAGCAGCTTCCCCGCTTCGCCGTAGTTCGAGATCTGCGCGAGGTCCTCGAGCGGCAGCACGCACGCCGCGAGCGCGGGGTCCTGGCGCAGGAGCATCTCGAGGATGCCGACGGGCCACTCCGGCACTTCCTCGCTCTGCTGGTGCGACGCCATGTATTCGGCGAAGCCTTCCGCGAGCCAGGTCGGCAGCCAGACCTGCTTGTGGGCGTGCGCGAAATACGCGTGCTCGAGCGCATGCGTCATCTCGTGGAGCGCCGCGTGCATGTTCTCCCACGCGCCCTCCTCGACGTAGGTCACGCCGATCTTGTAGCGCGGGTCGTAGTGTGCGCGCGCGCCGGACTCGCCCTCCTGCAGGTGCACGAGCTCGCCGTACTTCGTGTACTGCTCCTTGCCCGTGAGGATGAAGAGCGCGTACGCCTCGTGCCCTTCCTGGCGCTCGAGATCGAGCCGCGCGGCGTAGTTGTACTTGAACTCGCGCTCGAGCGCCTGGAGCTCGGGCCCGTACTCGGCGGCGACCTCGGCTCCGCGCCCCGCAGCGTCGCCCTCGAGCTCCTGCACGTAGAGGATGAACGGCGCGTGATCGAAGCGTTGGAACTCGCCGCTGCCGAACCGATCGCGGAAGTAGTAGTGCCGCTCGAGCACTTCGGCGAGGCGGAACTCGAACAGGTCGAGCGGATTCTCGGCGAGGGCGGAGAGCTGCTCCTGCGCCTTCGTCTTCTCGTCGGTCCACCGCGTCTGGAAGTCCGCGAGCTCGCCGCGCGAGACCTCGCG
>CAZGTQ010000356.1:0-33592 GCA_964528575.1 uncultured Planctomycetaceae bacterium
GCCTTCCCGAGGCGCCGCCCCCGTCTCCCATCCGGTCCTTCGCACCGCCCGCCCCGTCCATGGTTGACCGCTTCTGGCTGCGCTTCGAGAGCGGATCGCGCAGCGGCGAGAAGTTCGCCGTGGCTGCCCCCGGCCTGACGGTCGGCCGCAAGCCCGAGAACGTCTGCGCGATCCCCGACAGCTCGATCTCCGGCACGCACGCCGAGTTGCGCCTCGAGAACGGGCACGTCGTCCTGCGCGACCTCGGCAGCACGAACGGCACGCGCGTCGGCTCCGACAGGGTCACCGAGCAGCGCCTCGCGCACGGCGACGTGATCCGCTTCGGCTCCGTCAAGGCGGTGTTCCTCGACGCCGAGATCGAGTCGCCCGACGAGGCCGCGCCGGCGGCGGCGCCCGACGCGGCCGGCGGCGGCGTGCGCACGATCGGCGCCGACCGTTTGGCGAGCGCGCGCAAGCGCTCGCGCATCGCGCTCGTCGTGCTCGTCCTCGCGCTCGCCGCCGGCGGCTTCGTCGCGTGGCAGCGGCTCGGCGGCGGCGCCGAGCGCGGCCTGCGCGCGCGGCCGGTCGTCGCGGTCGAGGGCAACCTGCTGTCCGAGGACTTCTCGTTCGAGGAGCGCGCCGGCGCGGGCTGGACCCCGACCGAGAACGCGCCCGCCGCGCTCGGCGCCGGCTCGAGTTGGAGCTCCTCGGGCACGAGCGGGTACGGCGCGGACCTCGCCGCCGGCGAGTGGGCCCGCTCCGCGTCGTCCGAGGTGCGCTGCCGCGCCGGCCGCACGCTCGTCGTCGGCGCGTCGGTCTGGGCGGACGGTGGCGAGGCGCGCCTGGGCCTGTCGTTCTCCGCGTCGGCGGGCGACCGCCCGACCGCGGTCGTGTGGTCGGCGCCGCTCGTCGACCTCGAGGGCGAGCCGCTCGAGCTGCGCGCCGCGGTGCCGACCGGCTTCGATCGCGCGCGCGTGCTGCTGCGCGCGGCGGCGCTCGGCGCGCCCGCCCAGGGCGAGGAGCCGGGGGGGGCCGTGGCGAGCGTGGGTTTCGACGACGTGGCGGTCGTCGCCGCCGACGGCGGCGGTCCGAATGCCAAGCTGGCCGAGTACGAGCTCTTCCTCGTGGGCGATCCGCCCGTCAGCGGCGTGCTGCAGCGCATCGACCGGCCCGCGCTCTCGTCGATCGCCGTGACTATCCGCGCGGCGGGGGCGCTGCAGAGCGGCCTGGGCGTCGCGCCGCTCGCGGCGCAGGCGGCCGAGAAGGGGATGAAGCTCACGGTCGGCTCGGCGCCGGGCGAGCGCGTGCTCGTCGTGATGGTGCCGACCGAGCTCGCGAGCCAGGGCATCGCGACGACCGGCGCGGGGGGCTACGCGCGCCGCGCGGTCGCGTTCGAGGACCCGTCGGTCGACGGCATCCTCGTCGGCGCCGACGTCAGCCTGATCCGCCTCGGCTTCGGCGCGGGCCTGCGCGCCGAGGGCCGGCCGGCGGAAGGCGGTTTCCTGCTCGAGGTCGACCTGGGCGAGCTCGACGAGGTCGAGCTACAGCTCGCGTTCCAGGACGAGCGCACCGAGGCGATGCGTCTCGCTGCGAGCGCGCGCGATGCCGACCGCGAGCGGCGCCTGGGCCAGGCGATCGCGGCGTGGACGACGCTGCTCGATCGCTATCCGTACGAGAGCGAGCGCGTGCGGGAGGCCGAGGACCGGCGCGCGCGGCTCGTGCAGCAAGGCCTCGCCGAGGTGCGCGACGTGCGGCGCCAGGAGGAGGAGGCGCTCTTCTTCGAGCTCGTCGACCTGCACCGGGAGTGCCGCGCGAAGGCGCGCGCCCTCGCCGCGCGCTACGTCGGGAGCGAGGTCGAGCAGGCCGCGCACGAGCTCGTCGCCGAGATCGACGCGGAGCTCGAGCGGCTCGAAGGCGCCGGCGGGCGCGAGCACGCGCAGCGGCTCGTCGCGATCCGCTCGGTGCTCGAGAAGAGCGGCGCGCAGGCGCTCGCCGCGCACGTCCAGAGCTACGTCCAGAGCGACGGCGAGAGCGACGGCGAGAGCGACGTGGAGAGCGACGTCGAGAGCGACGTGGAGGGCTCCGGCGGCGCCGTTCCCGCCGATGCGCCCGACGACGCGACCGCCGGTGACCCTCGCGAGGGAGGGCAGGAGTAGCCATGCCCCGAACCGCGACAGGCGTCGACGTCGGGCTGCGCACGGCCAAGCTCGTGCGCGGCTACGTCAAGGACAACTCGTTCGTCGTGACCGGCTTCGCGCTCTCGAGCTACGCGGCCGACGCGCCGACGCAGGGCTGGTCGCAGCTCGAGCCGCGCTTCAAGCCGACCCGAGCGCGCGTCGGCGTGACCGGCCGTGACGTCAACCTGCGCTACACGCGCGTGCCGCGCGTCCCCGACTGGCAGTTGCGCAAGCTGATGCGCTTCGAGGTCGAGGAGGTCGGCGGCCAATCGGGCACCGAGGTCGCCTCGGACTTCAACGTGCTGCCCGAGCTGCCCGAGATCGAGGGCGAGGACGTCGTCGTGCTCGGCATGGCGCGCGAGTCGATGCTCGCCGAGCACCTCGCGGGTCTCGCTGCGCTCGGCGGCAGCCTCGACGCGTTCACGCCGAACGCGATCGCGCTGTACAACGCGTGGCTGCACTACGGCGTCGTGATGGAGGACACGGTGATGGTGGCCAACATCGGCCACGACAACATCGACGTGATCCTCGCGCGCGGCACCGACCTCCTGTTCGCGCGCAACATGACCGGCGGGTCGCGGCTGTTCGACGAGGCGCTCGCGCAGCGCTTCAACGTCAGCGCCGCGAAGGGCGAGCAGCTCAAGTGCGAGCTCGCGACGCTCGAGCCGGGCGCGAGCTACACCGACTCGAACCAGGAGAAGGCGAGCCGCGCGTGCCTGGCGCCGGCGGGCCAGCTCCTGTCGCTGCTCGAGTCGACGGTGCTCTTCTGCAAGAGCCAGATGAAGCTGTCGGGCCTCAAGGTCGACCGCGTGATGCTCTGCGGCGGCGGAGCGGCGCTCGCCGGGCTCGACCGCTACCTCGCGAAGGGCATGGGCGTGCCGGTCGAGCTGTTCGACCCGTGGCGCGTCGTCGACACGAGCGCGCTCGATCCCGACAGCGCGGACCTGCTCGACGAGTACAAGCTCGAGTCGGTCGTCGCGCTCGGGCTCGCGACGACGGCGTCGAGCCCGCAGGCGTACTCGATCGAGATCCTGCCGTCGGCGATTCGCTCGCGGCGCGAGTTCTGGGGCGGCAAGGTCTTCTTGATCGCGGCCGCGCTGCTCGCCGTCGCGTTCCTCGTCGGCTACGGCGTGAGGCAGAGCTCCGACCTCGCGGCGCTCGAGCAGACCGTCGCGTCGCTGAGCCGCGAGTACAACACGAAGGACCGCCAGCACCGGCGCACCGAGCAGCTCGTGCGCGAGAACGAGCGCGTCGCGGAGCTCACCGACGAGATGTTCGCGCTCAAGGGCTCGGGCGAGCAGGTCGCGCGCGTCCTGCGCGAGATCAACACGGAGCTGCCGCAGGAGCTGTGGCTCACGCGGCTCGTCGTCGCGCCCGGCGTCGACCCCGAGCTCGGCGTCGAGAACAGTCGGCCGCGGCCGATCGTGCGCCTGCAGGGCCGCGCGCGCCAGGGCACGCAGTCGGTCGTGCAGGTGTTCCAGGCGCTCGTCGAGGCGCTGCGCACGGGCCTGCCGTCCGAGCTGCGGATGAAGGAGCGTCTGTCGTCGAACAGCTCGACGTTCTCGATCGATCTGACCTATCTCGCGCCGCCGGCGGACGGCGCGGGCACGGGTCCCCAGGAGCAGCAGCCCGGCGGCTGAGCAAGCATGGACGTCAACGAGTACTACGAGGAGAACAAGCGCTTCGTCCACATGGTGGGCGCCGGCGTCGTCGTGTTCTTCGTCGCCTTCTACGTCGTCGACGGCGCGTTCGCGGACAAGCTCGCCGCGCAGGCGCGCGAGGAGACGTCGCTGCGCACCAAGCTGAACGCCCCGATGTATACGCGCTCCGACCTCGATCGGGCGGAGGCGGACAACGAGGCGCTGCAGGCGGCGCTCGCGACGCTGCGCGAGACGGTCGAGTTCCGGCCGCGGCCGCAGTTCGTCCTCGACCCGGGGCGCGGCTCGGCGAGCAGCCAGTACCTCGAGGTCGTCTCCGGCGTGCGCGACGCGCTGCTGCCGCTGGCCAACCGGGCGAACCTCGCGCTCGTCTCGGACCTCGGCCTGCCCGAGCTGTCGCCGACGCAGGAGTCCGACATCGTGCGCTACCTCGAGGCCGTCGACATCGTCGACCGCGTCGTGCGCCTCGCGATCGACGCGGGCGTCGCGCGCATCGACTCGATCCGCATCACCCTCGATCCGGCGATCTACAAGCGCGGGGAGCCGGTGCCGATCGAGCGCACGCGCGTGCAGCTCGAGATGCACGGTCCCTCGCTCCCGCTCGCGCGCGTGCTCGAGACGAGCCAGCGCGCCGGCGAGACGACGCCGCTGCTCGTCACCGACGTCGACGTCGACGCGTCGTCGGCGAAGACCGACGAGGCGCGCATGGACGTGACGTTCGCGATCGCTCGGCTGCACGAGGTCGCGACCGAGGACGCGGAGGAGCTGTGATGGCCGTCCGGCAGGAAAAAGTCGTCTTCCTGGGGGCGGTCGCGATCCTCGGTCTGTTGGCCTGGAGCGCGTTCGATGCGCCGGTCGCGCGGCGCATCTCGCGCGGCCAGGACGCCGACGAGCTCGTCAGCCTCCGGCCGCCCAAGGTCGAGCTGGCGCTGCCCGAGCGCGCGTCGTTCGACGGGCTGACGCGCGTCGTGTTCGCGCCGCCGAGCAACACGCGGCCGCTCGCGCCGCTCGCTCTCCTGCCGCCGCCGCGCGCGCCGTTGCCCACCCTGCGCCCGCCCACCGCCCCGGGGCCGGCTCCGGAGCACTTCCAGGAGCTGCTCGCGGCGGCGCCGAAGCGCTACGACGTGCCCACGCTCTTCCTGCTCGCCGACGAGGGCGAGGGGGACCGCGAGTACGCGACCGCGGAGGACCTCGAGCCCGAGAAGGACGAGGACCGCAGCCTGACCGGCGCGCTCCAGGCGCTCGGGTACGTGAAGGTGAAGGACGAGCCGCCGCCGCTGAGCTCCGAGGAGCTCAGCGCGCAGATCGAGGCGTGGAAGAGCCTGTACGACTGGATCATGCCGTTGCGCTCTCCGATCCGGTACGGCCGGATCCAGGTCGCGCCGGGCGCGGGCGACCGTTTCCGGCTCGTCGAGGCCGGCCCCGACGCGACGCTGTGGTTCGACGACGTCGACCCGCAGACGGGCGAGGACAAGACGCCTGGCACGCCCGCGATCCCCTACCAGCTCGCGACGCTCGAGGACTTCGGCTTCGCGCAGACGCCGGTCAACCGGATCGAGCTGCGCGCGCGCGAGATCGGCGGCCGCGTCACGGCGAGCACGAAGCGCGACGTGATGAACTTCGCCGACTGGTGCGTCTCGCAGCGGCTCGAGGCGCCGCGCGCGCTCGACGTCGCCGAGCAGCACTACCGACTCGTCGCCGAGCTCGATCCGGCCGACCCGCTGCCGCGGCTCGGCCTCGCGCGTTGCTACGAGGCCGGCTTCGACTTCGAGCGCGCGTTCGCCGAGTACCAGGCGCTCCGGTCGAAGTACGACCACTGGCCCGAGGTGCACGCGCGCCTCGGCGAGCTCGAGGCGCGCTTCCTCTTGTTCGACGCGGCCGAGGAGCGGTTCCGGCGCGCGCTCACCGTCGGCCGCACGTCGTGGGAGGCGCACTGGGCGTACGGGCGTTTCCTGCTCGACCGCGGCCGCGACGTCGAGGCGCTCGAGCACCTGCGCGACGCGAGCAACTACGCGCCGACCGACGCCGACCGCGCCGCTGTGCGCGTCGCGATCCGCACCGACCTCGGCGCGGCGTACCTGCGCAACGGCATGGTCGCCGACGCCCAGCGCGCGTTCCAGCAGGCGCTCAACGCGGACGCGGACGACGACCGCGCGCTCGCGGGGCTGATCTCGTGCGCGGCGCTGGACCAGGTCCAGGAGGCGCCGCTGCCGCTGCCCGCGTGGCTCACGCAGCCGACGCAGGCCGTCGCGGCGTTCGACGGCGACGGGCTCGGCTTCGACCTGTTGCTCGCGGGCGGCCTGTACGCGACGACGCCCGAAGCGCTCGCGGCGGCGTCGCAGGCGCTCGGCGCGACGTTCGCCGAGCCGGAGCCCGCGCGGAGCTCGGCGTCGGGCTCGACGGCAGCGCCGGACGCCGTCGACCCCGCGTTCGCCGGCTTCGCGAACGCGCGCGACCGGCTGCTCGACGCCGCGAAGGCCGACCCGCTGCGCGCGCCGCTCGCGTGGCGCGCGCTGTCGTGGCTCGCCGAGACGACGGCCAACCCCGAGGAGGCGTGGCGCTACGTCGAGCTCGCGTACGAGGCCGCGCCGAACGATCCGTGGACGCTGTACCAGCGCGGGCGGCTGCTCGCGGCGCGCGACGACGACGAAGGTGCCGCGGCGGCGTTCCAGGAGGCGCTCGAGATCGAGCTCGACTTCGAGGACGCGCTCGTCGAGAGGGCCGAGCTCGCGTTCCGCGCGAGCGAGCACGAGGCGGCCGAGCGCTACCTCGAGCGCGCCGTCTCGCTCGATCCGAGCCGGGCCGAGGTGCACGTGCTGCGCGGGCTCAACCTGCTCCAGCTCGACCGGATCGAGGACGCGGCGGACGCGTTCGAGGCCGCGAAGGCGCTCGAGCCGCAGAATCCGACCGCGCTCAACGGGCTCGCGTGGTGCGAGTACCGCCGCGGGAACGCGGGCGAGGCGATCATCCAGCTCGGCCACGTCGACGAGATGCGGACGCCTTTGGGCGAGGACGACCCGCACGCGGTGTGGGCGCGCGGCCAGATCGAGCGGATCACCGACCACCGCGAGAAGGAGCTGTGGACCGACAGCTTCGACCGCTCGGCGTCGACGCGGCTGCTCAACGACTGGAACAAGGACGAGAGCCGCGGCCCGACCGCGCGCATCGCGGACGGGGCGGTGGTCGTCGAGGGCGTGTTCACGTCCAGCGGCTCCGCGCGCGTCTGGCAGAACATCCAGGCGAGCCTGTGGGTCGCGATCGAGGCGGACGTGTGGGTGTCGGGCGACACGGTCGCGAACGCCGGGCTCTTCGTCGCGCGCGAGCGGCTCGTAGGCAGCACGGAGGAGACCGTGGCGGGCGTCGCGGTGCTGCGCCACAAGGACGGCGCGCTCCAGTACGTGATCACGCGGCCGGGCAACCCGGCGCAGGTCGTCGATGTCGCGTGGGTCGACGATTTCCGCGTCGACCGCTGGGTGCGCCTGCGGATGGAACGCTTCGGCGAGCCGTCCGAGGCGACGCTGACGATCAGCGTCGACGGGACGCCGATAGCCCAGAACGTGAAGATGCCGGACCTCGGCCGCGCGCAGACGGACGTGAAGGTCGGGCTCTTCGTCGATGGCGACACGGCGCGCAAGTGCCTCGTCAAGATGGACGACGTCCAGATCGTGAGGCGCAAGTGACGGCTGACGTGACGGCTGACGTGAACAGCGCGCGCGCGGGCTTCAGCTTGATCGAGCTGCTCGCCGTGATCGTGATCATCGGGATCCTCGCGGCGGTGCTGATCCCGAACATCACGGCGATGCTGAGGGGCATGGACCTCGACCTGACGCGGCAGCGAATCGCGCAGATCGCCACGGCGTGCAAGGCGTACGAGAGCGAGCTCGACAACGGCGACTACCCGCCGACCACGCTCCCGGTGAAGGACGTTCCCGACGGCGGCGGCACGAACCGCGGGGCCGAGGCGCTCGTCGTCGCGCTCTGGTCGTCGAGCGACAACGGGTACGGCATGGGCGAGGACTCGTTCTGCAACACCGACCAGGACTCGAGCCGCACGCAGCTCACCGGGCTGGGACGCGAGCTCTACGAGCTGAGCGACCAGTGGGGCAACCCGATCGCGTACTTCCACCACGCGGACTACGGCGAGGCGCACGTCTACGTCACGCTGGATCCCGACACGGGCGTGCCGATCGAGGGGCCGGTCAAGGCGCTCGAGAAGCCGGGCGGCGGCGGCTTCTACCAGCGGCTCGACTTCCAGCTCATCTCGGCGGGCCCGGACGGGGAGTTCGGCACCGGCGACGACCTCGCGAACTTCGAGATCCAGTAGCGAGCGGCGCGACACGCGCCGTCCACGAACGCATGCGACAGACGCATCGAGACGCAACTTCCCGAGCCGCGCCGCACGGCGCGCGCGGGGGATTCACGTTGCTCGAGCTGCTGGTCGTGATGCTCGTGATCGGCATCGTGCTCGGCTTGGGACTCGGCGCGTTCGCGGAGCTCGACGTCGGCAAGCGCCAGGCGCTCGGGCTCGTCAAGAACGTCGTGCGCACCGCGCAGAACACCGCCGTCGCGCGCCAGACGTCCGCGCGCGTGCGGCTCGACCATGAGCGCAACACGCTGCGCGCCGAGGCGCTGCGCGTGATCGGCACGTGGCATTTCGAGGACGCCGAGCTCGAGGGCGCGTTCGGCAAGGGCGGGATCCTGAAGAACGCGCAGCTCACGGACGACGGCTACATCGGCCAATGCGTCTGGTTCGGCGGCGCGCGCGGAGCGACGGCGGAGTTCCGCGTCGGCGACGACCCCGCGTTCGGGCTGCGCGACGGCTTCGCGATCGACCTCGTCGCCAAGCGCGACGACGCGGCGCGCGCGGACCTGCTCCACGTCGGCGAGGTCTGCGGCCTGCAGGTCTTGATCGACGGCACCGTGCGCGGCTGGTTCTCGCCCGAGATCGAACGCGACACCGGCTCGCTCACGCGGGGACCGCACGTGATCGCCGAGTCGGGGCCGGGCGTGTTCCCGCCGCACCGCTGGACGCGCCTGCGGCTCGTCTACGACCGCGAAGCGCTCGTGCTGTGGGTCGACGGCGTTCCGGTCGCCGATGCCGCCGAGAGCGCGCCGGTGTGGGCGACCGGCCGCGCGATGGTGCTCGGCGACCCGCAGCGGCGGCTCGCGGGGCGCATCGACAACCTCGTGATCAGCGCGGTCGTCGCCGACGACGAGGCGCCGCTCCCGCAGGGCGTGACGCTGACGACCGACTCGCCGCGCTCGATCCTGTTCGACGCGGGCGGCGGCCTCGACCGCCGGCGCCACCGCGAGCCGGTTTGGGTCGGTCTCGTGCACACAGACGGCGAGGTCGAGCGCGTCTCCGTCGGCATCTACGGGACGGTGGACGGATGAGGCCCGTGCGCAGAGCGAGAGCGGGCGCGCCGCGCGCGGGCGTCGCGCTGCTGACGGTGCTGCTCGTCCTGATCGCGCTGCTCGTGCTGTGCACGCCGTTCCTCTTGACGGCGCGCAACGCGGACGCGGCCAGCGCGCGCCAGACCGAGGTCGCGTCCGCCGATCTCGCGCTCGACACCGCCGCGCGGCACGCGCGGACGCTGCTCGGTTCGTCGCACGACGCCAACGACGCGACGCCGTACTGGGACTCCGCCGAGGAGCTCGCGATCACGAACGAGCTGCCCGAGGGTTTCCTCGACGCGAACGACCCGCACGGCACGATGTGGGACTACGGCGTGCGCGACGTCGCGGGCCTCATCGACCTGAACAGCGCGTCGCCGCACGCGCTCGCGAACGTGCTCGGCCTCGGCACGTTCCTCGCCGACGACGTCGAGGACGACGCAGCGCAGATCACCGTCGCGTCGATCGGCGCGTTCGAGAACGCGGGCTTCCTGCGCATCGGGCGCGAGCTGATCGCGTACCGCACGGTCGAGGGGCGCTCGTTCGGCGAGCTCGGGCGCGGCCTCGCGGCCGAGCTCGACGACGAGGGCAACCCGCTGCCGTGCGGCCCGATGCCCGCGGGTGGACACTCGGTCGGCACGCCGGTCTTCGACCAGCGCGTGTGGGCGCTCGCCGAGTGGCGCCTGCTCGGCGATCCCGCGGGACCGCTCGAGGGGCTGCGCGAGTACGACTCGGTCCAGGCCGTGCGCGGCGCGGGTCCGGTCTCGCTCGAGGGGACGATCTCCGAGGCGATGGTCGCGGGGCTCGTGGGCACGACGAGCGCGTTCGGCGGCGTGCGCGCGGGGCAGCGCTGGCAGCGGCCGGTGCGCATCGAGAACGATCTCGTCGGCGGCCAGGACTGCACGCTGCGCGTGTCGGAGTGGCGCTGGTTCAACCCGGGGACGACGGTGAGGATCGAGGGACCGGGCTACAGCGAGCTCGCGATCGTCGAGAGCGCGGGCGGGCGGTCGATCCGCTTGACGCTCCCGCTCGTCAACGACTTCCCCGCGTGGGACACGCAGGTGCGCGCGCTCGCGCGGCGGCCGGTCAACGTCAACACGGCGGCGCCCGAGGTGCTGCGCGCGCTGCTCTTGAACCTGCGGCTCGCGGGGCGCACCGACTTCGTCACCGAGAGCGAGGCGGACGAGCTGGTGGCGATCGTCGTCGAGTCGCGCCCGTTCGGCCGTTTCGGCGGCCCGCGCGGCGAGGACCCGATCGGCGGCCACCGCGATCTGCTCGAGCGCGTGCTGCTGCCCGCGGCGGGGCTCGCCGAGCTGCCGGTCGACGCGCCGGTCGTGCCGACGGCGTTCCGCGGCGGCGAGGGCACCCTCTCGACGAGCGCGCCGCGCCAGGCGCAGATCATCAGCCGCGAGGACGCGTCCGCGATCTACTTCAACGCGCTCAACGCGAACGACGCGCGCCTCGCGTTCGCGACGATGCCGTTCACGTTCTCGTCGCGCGAGACGTTCGACATGGACCTGCGCGCGTCGGTCAACGCGAAGAGCGGCGTCGAGCGCGTCGCGCGCGCGCGCAACCAGGTCGAGCTCGTCGTGCCGCAGGGCGACCTCTTGCGCCTGTGGATGCGCCAGCACGACTTCGACGAGGAGCTGCGCCTCACGCGCGACGCCGCGTGGTGGGCGACCGGCCCGGAGGCGACGTCGCGCACCGACGCGAACTTCCAGAGCGTGCCGCCCTCGCGCTTCGCGCCGCACTTCGGCTTCAACGACGAGGGCGAGCACTACGACCACGTCTACGCCTCGACGCACGACGGCGACGGCTACGCGCGCCTGTGGGTCAGCGAGGCCGACGAGACCGGCCAGCGCGAAGGCCGCGTCGATCACTTCCGCGCCGAGACGAAGCACCCCGAGGGGCGCTACCTGCCCGAGCAGCCGCACGAGCGCTCGCCCGCCGACGGGGAGGTCGGCTGGTCGAGCGGTCAGAGCGGCCTCCTGCGCGCGTTCGGTCTCTCGTTCTGGTTCGAGCCCGAGGCGCTGGTGGCGGGCGACCT
This sequence comes from uncultured Planctomycetaceae bacterium, assembly GCA_964528575.1. Classification (GTDB taxonomy): domain Bacteria; phylum Planctomycetota; class UBA1135; order UBA1135; genus CAZGTQ01. The sequence continues at coordinate 11,256 of CAZGTQ010000356.1, forward strand.
GCTCTTCGACCTCGCCGGCTCGTCCGCCGAGTCCGACCGCGTCTCCGTGCTCGTCGACGGCACCGACCTCGTCGTGCGCGTGCTCGACGGCGTCGGCGACCACCCCGCGACCGAGTTCCTCGAGGAAGGGCGCGTGCGCATCCCGCTCGCGCCGTCCGACGTCGACCCGGGCGTGCCGACCCAGACGTGGTCGCACCTCGACATCGACATCCGCGGCAACCGTCCGACGCAGATGACCGTGATGCTCGACGGCGCGCACCGCGTGCGCACGCCGGGGCTGACCGAGCTGGTCGGCGGGCTCTCGCAGGGCGACGGGCAGATCCGCGTGCTCTCGACCGAGGGCTTCCCCAACCTCTGCGTGCTGCGCATCGGCGACGAGCTGATCGAGGCGCAGGTCGCGAGCTCGACCGAGTTCTCCGCGCAGCACGTCCCGTCGGGGCAGCTCGCGGGCTTCGGCGGCCGTCTCGCGCGCGAGTTGATCGACGTGGGGCCGCCGCCGCTCAACCAGGGGCTCACGACGCAGATCGACCACGCCGAGGGGACGCCGGTCGAGCTGTACGGCTACAGCCTGCCGCTCCAGTCGAACGCTCCCGCCGGCCGGGCGCAGCTCCCCGGCAAGCTCGGCGCGTTCGCCGTCGCGCGCGTCATCGCCGTGCAGGGCGGCCAGCAGCCGCAAGGCGACCTGATCGCCGTCGAGTTCCCCAACATGCTGGGCGGGCCGGTCGAGGTCGGCTACGGGATGGAGGGCATCGGGAGCGCCGTCACCGGGCTCGAGCTGGCGCCGGCGGACTCCAGCAACAGCGCGTTCCTCGAGGCGTTCAGCCCCGGCGGCGGCTACGCGGCGATCGTTCAGCGCGGCGCGTCGCGCATCGGCAGCACCGACGGGCCCGAGGAGGCCGAGCCGGTCTCGCTGGGCGGCTCGCCGCTGTTCGGCGTCGAGATCGTGCGCTACTCCGGCATCGACGGGAGCGTGCTGCGCATCGCGCAGCGCGGCGACGCGGTGCAGCTCGCGAACATCCAGAACATGGCGGGCGGCGGACAGGCGAACGCGCTGATCGGCCCGCGGCGCGCGTTCGTCACGACGTGGACGAACCCCTACGTCGTCCACCACAACCAGGAGCTCGGGTGGCAGATGATGGTCTTCCCGATCTCCGTGCCGGCCCCGGGCGTCACCGGCGGCATCGACTTCCTCGTGCCGAACCCGGCGCAGGGCGGCGGCGCGGCCGGCGGAGCGGGCGGCGGCGCGCCGGGCCAGGGCAGCGGCGCGGCGCCGAGCGTGCAGTCCGAGCTCGCGCAGCTCACGCACCTCGCCGACGCCGAGAACACCGAGTGGTTCCGCTACGACGAGATCGCCGGCGGGCACTTCGTGCGCGACGACCCGCAGGCGCTCGAGGACGCGTACTTCGCCGCGATCATCGGCCTGCAGCCGATCGACCTCGACCCGCCAGGCGGTCCCGGCGGCCCGCCTGGGGGTCCGCCCGGCGGCCCGCCCGGCGGTCCTCCCGGCGTTCCCACCGACATCGACCCGCCCGGCGGTCCCACGGGCCCGGCGCTGGGCGTCCTGACGGGAGCTGCCGTCGCGAGCGCTCCCGCCGCTGCGCCCGCGCAGCCGCACGCGCGCGCCGCGGGCCCGCAGTGGGAGCACGAGCTCGGCGAGCCCGAGGGCGACGACGAGGACTGCCCGCTCTCGCGCGCGGTGCGCACCGCGTTCCAGTTCCGCGGCGTGTTCGGCACGTTCAACCACGCGCACGAGGCGGGCACGCCGATCCTGCCGGTGTTCCGCGTCGACCAGGGCGGGCCCGCTCGCGGCCGTCCCGGCCGCATGGACGCGGCGTTCCTCGTCGACGCGGACCCGACCGACCCGGGCTTCCCCGTGCGCGTGCACCACACGCACCGGCCGCTGAACCACCTCGCGTACGACTGGATCCCGGCGGGCGCGCTCGAGTCCGCGCCCAACACCGAATTCGCCGTCAACGCCGTCGGGATCCAGCTCGGCTCGACCTACGTCGCGATGCAGGAGCAGATCCAGGTGCCGGTCGCCGCCGGCACGCTGGGCGGCGTGCCCGGCGCGTTGCCGAGCGTCGACTCGCGCCTGATCTCGCGTCTCGTGATGTTCCCCTCGGGCGAGCGCCCGCGCGCCGTGACGCAGTTGCGCTTCGGCGGCGCCGCGGTGGGAGGCATCACGGCCGGCGGCACGGGGACGAACCTCGCGCGCGCCGTCGTCGACGAGATCGTCTACGGCTCGACGCCGTTCGGCGAGGCGTCGACTTTCGGCGCTGACGCGCAGGGCGCGAGCATGGTCCTCGCGCAGCCGTTCCTGCAGGCCAACGGGCAGCTCGAGGTGCGCGTGCGGACGTGGGGGCTGCCGCTCGACGAGGTCGGCGACCCCGACCCGAACGTCGTCGTGCTCGACGCGCTGTCCGACGACGCGGGCCTGTTGCGCATCGGCGGCGAGATCGTCGGCTACTCCGGCCTCGACCGCGAGAACGGCATCGTCACGATCGCGCCGAACGGACGCGGGCTGCTCGGCACGACCGAGCAGAACCACGAGGCCGGTCAGCTCGTCACCTGGCTCTCGCACCGCACGGTCTCCGAGCTCGTCGGTCCGATGCAGGGCGAGTCGCCGGTGATCCCGGTCGAGGACCTCGACGAGTTCCCGCTCGCCGGCACCGCGCTCGTCGGCCAGGAGCTCGTGCACTGGACGCGCCACCGCGCCGGCTCGCTCGAGATGCCGGCGGCGTCGCTCGAGCCCGGCCTGCGCGACGGCAAGGGCGCGGGCATCTTCCGCGGCCGCTACGGCACCGATGCGGCGGGGCACGCGCCGGGCGAGCTCGTGATCCAGTGGCCGTTCCGCTACTGGGACCGCTGGCAGGAGCAGGCGGACGCGCCCGAGCTCGGCTACTTCGGCTTCAGCCACGAGCAGCCCGACGCGTTCTGGCGCACCGTGTTCTGGCGCGACGAGCCCGCGCCGCACGGCAGCGTGCGCCTCGGCGTGCTCCAGCGCAGCGACGAGGACGTACCGTGGGACGCGGATCCCGGGCTCGTCGACGGGCTCGACCTCGTCTGGGACGCCGATCCAGACCAGGGCGGCGCGTGGATCGGCACGCAGTCGAGCCGCGTCGACTGGCGCGTGTTCGTGCGCTACGACCGCGGCGCGTTCGATCCCGACCTCGGGCTGCGCCACGCGTGGAAGACGACGCCGGACCTGCGGCTGTTCGGCGCGGAGTACTTCGCGCCGGGCCGGACGTTGCAACGGATCGAGCGATGAGGTCCACCACGACCACGCGCGCCGGCTTCACGCTGCTCGAGCTGATCCTGTCGATCGGCCTGATGTCGGTGCTCGTCGTCGCGCTCGTCGGCCTGCTCGACACGGCGCTCGATCTGTGGGGGCGCACCGAGCAGCGCCGCGACCTCGTCGAGATGTCGACCGCGGTCGCAGACATGCTCGAGCGCGACCTCTCGACGCTCGACGGCGGCCGGCGCGGCGACCTGCTCGCCGAATGGGTGCTGCTCGACGGCGACGGCGACGGGACGAGCGGCGCGCTCTACCCGCGGCTGCGGCTCGTGCGCCGCGTCTCCCCGGCCGAGCTCGCGCGCATCCAGGCGGGCGCCGAGCAGCCGGTGCTCGGCGAAGGGCTCGTCGAGGTCGCGTGGGCCGTGCTGCCGCGCTCGGTGAAGAGCCCCGCGGCGACGGGCGACCTGATGCTCTGGCGCGGCGAGCGCGTCGTGGGGGACGAGTCGACCGTGTCCGTGTTCGATCCGCGCTTCTTCGACGACGCGGGGCGGCCGGTGCCGGGCGCGCTGAGCCAGGTGACGGGCGGCGTGCTGTGGCTCGAGCTCGCATTCGCGACGCAGACGTCGATCTTGCAGGCGGGGTGGAGCTTCGGCGACGGCCTGCGCGACTGCGCGCGGAGCTGGGACGCGTGGAAACGCGCGCGCCCGGACGTGCAGCAGCACGTCTGGAACCAGGCCGGCGCGGGGATGCCCGACGCGAGCGACACGCCGCTCCTGCCGCGCCGCGTGCGCGTCGAGCTCGAGCTCGAGCGGGACGCCGACGCGGTGCGGCGCACGCACCTCGTCGCGGCGGTCGACAACCAGGACACGACGATCGTCGTGCGCGACGGCAACCGCGTCCCCGAGACGGGCACGCTGATCCGCGTCGACGAGGAGTGGATGCTCGTGCAGTCCAAGACCGGCAAGCGCGTCACCGTGCGGCGCGGCCAGCGCGGCACCGTCCCGCTCGGGCACGCGCCGGGCGCGAAGCTGCACTACGGCGAGCCGATCGTGCGCGAGATCCCGATCGCGCTCCACCGGGAGGACTGGAACCTGTGAGCACCGCTCCCGCGAGAACGGCTGCGCACACCCGCCGCTCCGGCTTCACGCTGGTCGAGGTCGTCGCCGCGATGGGCATCCTGCTCCTCGGGATGAGCGTGATCATCGGCCTGCTCTCGTTCGGCGCCGCGCTCTCGCGCACCGCCGCGCTGCGCACGTCCGCCGCCGGCTCGCTCGACGCCGTCGTCGCCGACCTCGAGACGTCGCTCTTCCCGATGGAGCCCGACGGCTCGGCGGGGGAGCCGGTGCCCGTCGTCGACCGCGATGTGCCGGGCCACCGGGGCCTCGTCTATTCCGCGACCGCGACGGTCAACCCCGATTCGGTCGGCGTGCCCGGCCGCATCGAGGAGTACCGCGTCGACGTCCAGATCAGTTGGAAGGAGCGCGGCGCACGCCGCTCGCGTGACTTCACCACCGTTCTCGCGCGCCAGATCCCGTTCGGCGAGCGACTCCGCATCCAGTTCGTCGAGGGCCGCACGGGCCCCGACACGCCGGGCTCGGCGCCCGACGACGCCGCGGCCGATTCCTGAAAGACCGCCATGTCGAAGACCGCTCTCCTGTTCCTCGCGCTCACCGCGCCGCTCGCCGCGCCGCTGGCCGCTCAGGTCGCGCCCCCCGGCCTCGCGGCGGATCCGAGCGCGCCGGCGCCGACCGAGCGCCCGCTGCTCGCCGACGCCGAGGGCAACTCGCTCGATCCGATGATGCTGCAACTGCGCGACGGCGGGATCCTGTGGGGCGCGATCGAGACGCACGACCCCGATGGGCTGACGTTCCAGCGGCTCGACAACGGCGGCCGGCTCGCGCTGCCGTGGGGCTGGCTCGATCCCAGGCAGGAGCAGGAGCTGCGCCTGCGCTACGGCTACGTCGACCTCGAGGTGGAGGAGGTGCAGATCAAGGCGCACCGCATCCCGCTCCTCGACGGGACCGAGCTGATCGGGCTGATCGTGTCGCACACGCCCGAGAGCCTGCGCGTCAAGACGGCGACGAGCCTCGTCACGATCCCGACGCACCGCGTCGCCGAGCCGCCGACGCGCACGCTCGTCCCCGCGCTCGACATCTACACGCGCGACGAGCTGTACGAGCAGAAGCTCGCCGAGCATCCCGAGATCCGGGTCGAGGACGTGTCCGAGCACCCCGAGCTCGCCGCGACGCACCTCGACATCGCCGCGTACTGCGAGCGCATCCTCGCGTTCGCGCAGGCGCGCAAGCACTACGTCCTCGCGGAGGATGCGAACCCCGCGGCGATCACGCCGGAGCTCGAGCAGCGCGCGGCGCGCGCGCACCAGAAGGCGCAGGTCCAGGAGCAGGTCGACTACCTCGGCGAGGCGCAGCTCTGGCGCGCCCGCAAGCAGTTCGACCGCGCGCTCGCGATGCTCGCAGACTTCGGGACGCTCTACCCCGACAGTCCGCTTCAGGAGGACATGCTCAAGGAGCGCGAGAAGACGCTCCAGGCGCAGGAGCGCGCGCTGCGCGAGGCGGTCGCGAAGAAGTGGCACTTCTGGACGGCGAAGATCGCGCACGAGAAGGGGCGCGACGTGTCGTTCCAGGAGGCGCAGGCGTACGCCGACGGCGCGATGAGCGAGGACGTCGCCGAGGCGGTCCGCAAGGACATGGAGAACATCGACCCGACGATCGACGTCGACCGCGTGCGCCGGCTGTGGCAGGAGCGCAAGGGCTACAAGATCCAGCGCGCGTCCTACGGGCTCGCGACGTGGCTGCTCGGTCCCGAGAAGGCGCGCGCGGAGCTCGAGAAGGACGTGCCGAAGGAGGAGCCGAAGACCGACAAGGACGCGGAGCGCCAGAAGCTCGAGAACAAGATCGAGCGCTACATCAAGAACCAGCAGCGCCAGCAGCGCTCGGCGTCGACGCAGGGCACCGACGAGGACCCGGAGGCGTACTGGGCGACGATGAGCCCGTCGCAGAAGGCCTCTTGGATCAAGGCCTACTACGTCGAGTTCTCGGGCGACATGCAGCTCCTGCGGCTGAGCCCGCTGCCGTGCCGCACGTGCGGCGGCACGGGCGCGCGCGAGGTGGTCGCCACCGGCAGCGCCGGCAACCGCGGCACCGAGCAGGCGGGACTGAACATCGTCACGTGCCCGACGTGCCATACCGTCGGCGTCGTGCGTCGCGTCAACTACAAATGAGTCCGCGCCTGGCGCTCGCGCTCGCCGCAGCGTTGGCCGGCGCGTCGGCCGCGTGCTCGTCCCCGCCGGGGCGTCCGGGCGGCGTCGAGCTCACGCCCCCGCCGGCGTTCGGGCCGCAGAACGAGGCTTCGCGCGCACAGCAGCCGGCGGCTCGGCCGGCGCCCGCGGCGTCGAGCGCGCCGGCCTCCGCTCCCGTTCCCGCGGACGCCGCGTCGGGCTCCGACGCGCTCGAGACCGCGTCGACGCTCGCCACCGCGGTCGTCGCGGTGGTCGGCGGCCGCGAGGTGCCGGTCGACGAGCTCCTGCGCCTGTGGTGGCACTACGACCCGATCGGCGCCGAGGAGCACTTCAAGGAGGTCGTCTCGACGCAGCTCGCGCTGCTCGAGGTGGCGCGCCTGGGGCTGCGCATCGCGCCCGAGGTGTTCGAGCTGCGCAAGGCGAGGGCGCGCGAGGAGCTCGCGCGCGTCGTCGCGAAGAGCGGGGGCGGCCGGTCGGTGAAGGAGTATCTGCGGGAGCGCCGGGGCACCGATCCCGAGGCGTACTTCGAGCGGCTCGACGAGCAGACGATGCACGAGCTCGTCAAGGAGCGCGTGGTGCGCGCGTGGCAGCTCTCGCACGAGCGCGCGATCGTCCGCGGGATCTTCACCGACGACGAGGACGGGATGCTCGCCGTGCGCGCCGAGCTCGCGCTGGGGCGCTCGTTCGAGGAGGTCGCGCGCGAGCTCTCGATCGACCCGCAGGCGAAGGAGCACGGGGGGCTCTTGCCGCCGGTCGTGCGCTCGACGCATTCGCCGCTCGCGCGGCTCGTGTTCGCGACGCCGGTCGGCGAGCGCGCAGGCCCGCTCGCGGTCGACGGCCGCCAGCTCTTCCTCCAGGTCGAAGCGCGCGAGCCGGCGCTCGAGGGCGACACGTGGGCCGCGCTCGGCGCCGCGGTCGAGGCGAGCCTCGCGGAGCGGCCGATCGACCCGATCGAGTACTTCGAGTGGGGCCAGGCGATGCTGCGCCGCTACCCGGTCGACCTGAGCCCGTTCTACCAGGCGCTGGGCGAGCCCGCGGGCTGACGGGCTGACGGGCTGCGCGCTTGCATGAGCGCGGGGCAGTGCGCACGCTCTCGGCATGGACGAGCGTCGCAGCGACGAGCGCACGGCGGGCGGCTCCACGACCGCGGAGACCGACGCGAGCGAGGAGCCGTTGAACGAGGCGGACCCCGCGGAACGCGAGCCCACGGAGGAGCCGCAGGCGCGCTCCGACCATGATGACGAGGAGCCGCAGGCGCAGGAGCCGCGGGCGCAGGCCGAGGCCGCGCAGGCCGCCGGCGTGTCCGAGGACGCGGAGGGCGACGAGGCCGAGGCGGCCGGCGCCGCGAAGCTCGGCCCCGGCGAGGACAAGGACGACGCGACGCTCGTGCGCGAGCTCTGCGCGCTCCTGTTCGCGGCGCCCGACCCGCTGAGCCTGGCGCGGCTCGTCGATCTGCTCGAGCGGCCGGCGCGGGCGCGCGTGCGCGCGGCGCTCGACGCGCTCGACGAGCGGTTGGCCGAGAGCGGGCTGCCGCTCACGCTGCGCCAGATCGCGGGCGGCTACCGGCTCATGACGGCCGAGGACGAGGTCGCGACGATCGCGCGGCTCGTCGGCGCCCGGAAGGTCGACAAGATCAGCCCGGCCGGGCTCGAGACGCTCGCGATCGTCGCGTACCGCCAGCCGGTGACGAAGGCCGAGATCGAGGCGATCCGCGGCGTCCAGGCCGGCCCCGTGCTGCGCAGTCTGGTCGACCGCGGCCTCGTGCGCGTCAGCGGCCGGGCGGACCAGCCCGGCGCGCCGCTGCAGTACGGGACGACCAAGGAGTTCCTCGACCGCTTCGGCCTCGCAGGGATCGAGGACTTGCCGCGGGACGCGGAGCTGGTCGACGACTGATCCGGCGGCCGGCGGTTCCCGGGGCCGCTTGCGCGCGCCAGGAGGCCGATCCTACACTGTTGCGCTTCGCTCCCCGCCGCGACGCCCCGCGGCGCGCGTCACCGCCCGTTCGTGGCTCCAACTCCCTCCCGACAGATGTCGAGCAAGTCGCGCAAGCACAAGCCGTCCCCGCAAGCACCGAAGCACCACGGGGGCGCGCACACGAAGGTCGCCGACCCGGGCCCGGTCGAGTCGCACTCGCCGTCGGACCCGGACGAGCTCCTCGTCGCGCCGAAGGGAACGAGCCGCTTCAAGTTCTACGTCAGCATGGCGATCATCGTCTTCACGCTGATCACGTTCGTCGTGCCCTTCGCGTTGACCGGTATGTTCCAGGCCGACCGCGGCGGGGAATGGGTCGTGCGCTGGGAGCACCCGACGGAAGGGACGCAGGTGCTCACGCACCAGCGGCTCATCGCCGAGAAGCGCGCGCTCGAGGTCCTGTTCGGCATGCTCGCCGGGAGCAGCCCCGGACTGAGCGACGAGCAGGTCGCGGCGTTCGTGATCTACGATCAGCTCGCGCTCGACGAAGGCGTCGCGGTGCCCCACGACGACTTCGTCGCCCAGGTCGGCAGCTTCGTTCAGCGCGCGGGCGGGCTGGACGAGTACCGCCAGGCGCTGCGCCAGTACAACTCGAAGCCGCTCAACTTCGAGAACACGCTGCGTCGCATGATGCGCGCGACTCGCTATCAGGCGATGCTCGCCATGGTCGCCGCGCAGCCCGACCTCGAGGAGGTCGAGCGCTTGTACAGCGAGGCCCACCGCGAATACCTCGTCGAGTACGTCGAGGCGCCGGTCGACGACTTCACCGACGCGGCGCGCGAGCAGGCGCCGGCGGGCGAGGAGCTGAAGGCCTGGTTCGACGCGCTGCCGGAGCCGGACAAGGCGCGTTTCAAGACGCAGGCGCGCGCGACCGCGGAGCTCGCCGGAGTGTTCCTCGGCGACGACATGGTGCCGCCGGCGGGGCTGCTCGAGCGCTACCCGCCGCCGGACGACCTCGATCCGAAGCGCTACTACGACCAGGTCAACTTCACGCGCTTCCAGCTCGACGAGCCGACCGAGACCGGCGAGTTCTACGCGCAGTACGAGGACGTGCAGGAGGTCGTCGCGCGCGAGGCGCCGGTGCACCACGCGCTCCAGGCGTGGCGCGCGGACCTCGCCGAGCGCCTCGCGGCAGGCGCGGAGATCGACCTCGGCGCCGAGGCGGCCGAGCTGGGCGTGCGCTACCTGCCGCCGGACGAGCCGAAGACGCGCTCGCAGTGGGCCGACAAGTACCTGGCCGAAGCCGCGACCGACGAGGACGCCACGGACGAGGACGCCACGGACGAGGACGCGACGGACGAGGACGCGACCGACGAGGACGCGACCGACCAGGACGCAACCGACGAGGACGCCGCCACCGACGAGAGCGAGCCGAGCGACGCGGTCGCCAACGAGTGGGGCAACCTCTACGTCGCCGGGCAGGTCTTCAACGCGCAAGAGAACACGTTCTTCACGATCGTCGCGCACCGCGATGCGATGGTCTTCGGCCGCACGACGGCGAAGCAACCCGCGGAGCTGCCGCCCTTCGACCAGATCGAGGACGAGGCGCGCGAGCTGTGGGTCGAGCGCCAGCGCGCCGATCTCGCGCTCGCGGCGTTCGAGGCGCTGCGCGATGGATTCGGCGAGCGTCTCGAGGGCGACGACCTGTTCCTCCCGACCGCCGACGCGGAGACGTTCGCCGCGGCGGCCCAGGCCGCGGGCTACGAGGTCCTCACCCTCGACTGGTTCGACCGCTCCAAGCCGATCCGCCCGCAGCTCGACAACGGCGAGCCCGACCCGCACATCGACGCGCGTCGCTTCGCCGTCGGCCGCTCGGCGTTCTACACCGAGGACGCCGAGGTCGGCCTCGTCGCGCCGGCCGGGCTGAGCGGCCTGCGCACGAAGGTGTTCGTCGCCCGCCTCGCGGGCGAGCGCGAGGGCGACGTCGCCAAGCTCGGACCGGCCGACCACGAGCGCTTCGTCGCGCAGTCGGCGTACGAGTCGTGGATCGAGTTCATCACCGAGGTGATGGTCCCGCTGGTCCCGCGCAACGTCGAGCCCGAGGAAGAGGGCAGGAACGAGCTCGTCGAGCTGTTCGGCCTCGAGTTCAAGCAGCCGGAGCCCGAGGAAGGCGAGTAGCGCTACCGCGCCGGCTTCATCGCCAGCGCCGCGATCGAATGGCCGGCCGGCCAGTCGAAGCGGCGCGTGAGCGGCAGCTCGGCCGCGAAGATCGCGTGCAGGACGTCGTGGACGACCTGCGGCAGCGGCCACGTCAGGTTCGTGTGGTCCGAGCGGGCCTCGCGGTCGAACAGCGTCTCGACGAGCTTGATCGCGAGCACGACCGGCAGGATCAGCGGGAAGAGGAACACGTTCGCGTGCGTGTTGCGCACGACCTCGAGCCGCGCCTGCTCGAACACCGCGCGGAGCGCGGCGCGGTCGTAGCGACGCTGGTGCTGCGCGACCCGATCGTTGTTCGCGAACAGGAACTGGTAGGCGGGCACGCTCACGAAGACGTGGCCGCCGGGGCGTAGCACGCGCGCGACCTCGCGCATCGCGCGCGCGTCGTCGGGGATGTGCTCGATCGCGTCGAACAGGCACACGAGGTCGAAGCTCTCGTCCGCGAACGGCAGCGCATAGCCGCTCGACAGCACGCCGCCGCCGAAGCCGCGCGCGCGGCACGTGATCAGGCTCTCGATGCTGACGTCGGACGGCACGACGAGCCGGCCGTTCGCCGCGCCGTCGCCGTGGCCGAGTCGCGCCAGCCCATCGAGGAAGCCGCCCATGCCCGCGCCGAGGTCGAGCACGCGCCCGAGCGGCCGGCCGCCGAGCAGGTGCTCGAGCAGTCCGAGGTACACCGTGCGTCGGCCGCGGAACCACCAGTGCGTCCGCTCGAGCTCGACGAACTGCCGGTACGCCGTCGCTTCCATCGGGGGTCGCCGCCTCGCTAGCGCGGGGCGGCGACGACGATCATCTCGTCGAAGAGATTCACGTACAAGGCGGCGCGTCCGACCAGGCGCAGCGGGGAGAGCAACGTCGACAGGACCGGGTGCAGCCGCCCCGCGCGCTCGGCGATGAAGCCGAGCGAGACGTACTTGCCGCCGAGGCGCGGCGTGTTCTCGAGCGCGACGAGGCCGGCGCGCTCGAGCACGACGTCGAGCGTGCGCGGGTTGAAGTGGTAGATGTGCTCGGCGTGCTTGTAGTGCTGCCAGCGGCGGCCGAGGAGCTTCGCCGCGCGGCTGTCGACGTTCTGCGTCTCGATCAGGATCTTGCCGCCGGGCGCGAGCAGCTCGCGCGCCCGCGCCAGCGCCGCGACCGGTTCTGGGACGTGCTCGAGCACGTCCCAGAACGTGACGAGGTCGAACGAGCCGGGCTCGAACGGCGCCTCCCCGAGCAGCCCCGCGTGCACGTTCTGGGCGCCGAGGTGCTGCGCCGCGGTCGCGCGGATCGGGGCGGACGGCTCGAGCCCGCTCACCGACCAGCCCTCGTCCCGCATCACGCGCAGGAAGTAGCCCGCTGCGCAACCGACGTCGAGCACGCGCCCCGGCGTCGCGAAGTGGCGCCGCACGACGGCGATGCGCCGGCGGTACGTGCGCAGGTAGAGCGGCTCGTCCGCGCGGTAGTCGGTGTAGCCGCGCGTCTTCGCGGCGCTCGAGGACCAGTACGTCTCGTCGTAGACGTGCTCGAGCAGCGAGGAGTCGCGCAGCCGCGGCGTGACGTACGTCAGACCGCACTCGCTGCAGGTGACGACCGAGAACGGATCGTCGGTGAACTTGACCTCGTGCCCGGTCGCGCCGCACAGGCCGCACGCGACCGGTTGGAGCGCCGACTCGGGGATCGCCTCGGCGAGCCCCGGGATGCCGCTCACCCGAAGTACTCCTTGCCCGCCGCGACCTCTTCGGCCCTCGTGTCCGAGCCCTCGATCAGGGACTTGGCCACCCGCCGCCCCATCGCGATCGAGTGGTCCATGTTGTTGTAGCGGTAGAGCCCCTGCCGGCCGGTCGTGGTGAAGTTCGAGACGCCCTTCGCCGCCTTCTTCAGGACGTTCAAGTTCTCCTTGTACGTCAGGTCGTAGACCGGATACGCGTTCGGCAGGCGGTGGATGTCGAGCGGCTTCGCCTTGCCCGGCTCGATCAGCCCGAGGCTGACGAGGTCGCGCTCGGCGATCTTCGCGCCCTCCTCGAGCGTCAGGTTCCAGTGCTCGTCGCCGACGTTGCACGTGATCTCGCAGCACACGGCGGTCTTGTCGCCGGGCGCGGACGTGTCGGAGAAGTTCTTGAACTCCGAGATGCGGTGGATCGTCAGGTGCTTCTCGGGCAGGTAGATCCAGTGGTCGGGCGAGATCGACGGCGCGTCGACGGAGAGGTAGACGAAGACGATGCCGAGGTAGCGCAGGCTGCCGATCGCCTCGCGCACGGGCTCGTCGACCTCCGGGCGGAAGGCCTGGAGCGCGGCTCCGAGCGGAATCGTGTTGACGATGTGGTCGCAGTCGACGAAGCGCAGCTCGCCTTCCTTCGTCGTGTAGCCGACGCGCTTGGCGCGCCCATTCTCGATCTCGATCCGCGTGACCGGGCTCTCGAGCAGGATCTCGCCGCCCCGCTCACGCACCTTCTCGCCGTACTTGCGCCCGAGCTGGCCGATGTTGCCGTGGCCCGGGTACCAGAACTGGCTGACGAGGCTGCGCACCTCGCCCTCGCGCGGGGGCCGGATCGTCTTCTTGATCGTGTCCCACAGGTTCGCCTGGCTGATCCGCTGGCTCGCCCAGTCCGCGCTGATCTCGGTGCACGGCATCTTCCACGCCTTGGACGTGTAGGTGCCGAAGAAGAGGTCGTAGAGCGTGCGTCCGAAGCGCTTGAGGACCCAGTTCTCGAAGTTGTCGTCGGGGATCTTGCGGAAGACCTGGTAGATGCGGATCCAGACGTAATCGAGGATCGCCTTCGTCAGGATCGTCGGCGGCAGGCTCGACAGGACGTTGGCGAGCTTGAGGGGGTAGTGGAAGAACTTGCCCTGCAGGTAGATCCGCGACATGCGCTCCCGCGTCACGACGTCGTCGTCGAGGATCTCGTAGATGTGCCGGATCAGCTCCTCGTCGCGGCTGTGGAAGCGGTGCGGGCCGTGATCGAGCCAGAATTCGCCCGTCTTCCAACTGGAGGCCATGCCGCCGCAGAAATCGGCCCTTTCGAGGACGGTGACACGATGACCGGCCTCGAGGAGCTCGAAGGCAGCCGAGAGCCCGGCCAGGCCGGCGCCCAGAACGACGACATGCATCAGGGGGGAGTTCGAGTTGCGGGAGGCGGCGGGATCGGGGGCTCCCGCTCCGCCTCCGGGGGGACACCGCGTGAGGGGGGGCCTCCAGGATAGCGCGACGGGCCGCCCCCGTCAGCGCGAGCGCCGCGGACTGCCCTGATCGGCTCGCCGGAACGAGACCCTGAAGACGGCCCCGCCCCCCGGACGGCGGTGGACCGACGCGCGGCCGCCGACCGAGCGCGCGTGCAGATCGACCAGGTGCAGGCCCAGCCCCGTGCCCTTCGACGTCCGCGTCGCCTCGTTCCCGATGCGGTAGAACGCCTCGAAGACCTTCTCGGCCTCCTCCGGCGGCACGCCCGGCCCGCGGTCGGACACCTCGAGCACCGGGTGCCCGTCGTGCACGCGCGTCGACACGAGGATCGGCTCGGCGTCCGGGTCCTCGGGATCGACCGGCGCGTACTTGCGCGCGTTCTCGACCAGGTTGACGAGGATCCCCTCGACCGCCTCCGCGGTCAGCCAGACGCGCGGCAGCCCCGGCGCGAGTCGCAGCTCGAGGTCCGGCGGCTCGACGCCCGCCAGGAGCGCGTCGCCCGCGCGCCGCACGTGCTCGCCCAGGTCGAGCGCGAGCGGATCGACCGGCCCCGCGCTCAGCCGGCTCTTGGTCAGCACGCGCTCGACGAGCGTCCCGAGCCGGTCGGTCTCGCGCACGATGCGCCGGTAGTACTCGCGACGTTGCTCCTCGTCGTCGACCCAGCCCTCGAGGAGCATCTCCCCGTGCAGCCGGATGCCGGCGAGCGGCGTGCGCAGCTCGTGGGTCACGGCGGCGACGAAGTTCTGCGTGCGCCGCGCCTGCTCGAGCTCGCGGTTCACGCTCCGCAGGAGCAGGCCCATCCCCGTCGTCAGCGAGAGCACGAGCATCGCGGCGATCGCGAGGAAGCGCCACGCCTCGTCGTGGAAGCGCGCCTCGAGCGCGCGCGTGTCGATCGCGACCTCGAACGCGCCGTAGTCGGCCAGCGCGTCGCCCGCGGGCCCCGCCGGCGTCTCGAAGCGGAGCTCCGAGACGAGCGCGACGTGCGCGTGGTACTCGGTGCACCCCGTGCAGCTCACGGCGTCGCCGAACGGGAGGAAGCGCTCCGCCTCCCCGAGCACGTTGCTCGACTCGTGGTAGGGGACCTCGTCGAACAGCCACTGGGGATCGAGGAAGAAGCCCTGGAGCAGCCCGAACCCGTTCGCGAGCGGCGCGAGGCAAGGCGCGAGCGGGAGCGGCGGGTCGAGCAGCACCGCGCGTCGCGTCGCGACGCAGCGCGGCGTCCCGTCGTCCTCGAGATAGAACTGCAGGTGGAACGGGCTGACGAGCACGTCGACGCGCCGGTCGCGCATCGTGTCGACGTGCGCGCCGAGGCACTCGAGCCACCGCTCCTGCCCGCGGTGCACGGCGGCGACCGCGAGCGGGTAGCTCGTCGCTCCGTACGCGTGGCCGCGCGAGCCGGCGTCGACGTCGTCGCTCGCCGCCGCCGCGGACATGCGCGCGGTCATGCGCAGGAGCGGCTCCGCGAACTGGCGGTCGACGAACGCGCGGGCCGCCGCGGCCAGGTGCACGCGCTCGGCGGTCGACGCTTCGCCGCCGAAGAACACCTCGACCGGCGCCTCGGCGCCGCGCGGATCGAGCCGGTCGAAACCGAACCACGCGAGGATCCCCGGCGGCGGCGCGATCTTGCGCAGCGGCGACGCCATGAGCGAGAGCGACTGCCCGCGCGGCTCCTCCGCCGTGAGCAGGTCCGCGTACTCGTAGAACCCGCGCTCGTTCTCGGCGGCCAGGAGCTGGTCGAGCCGGCTCTGGATCGCCGCGAGCAGCCGCGCGGCGGCGTCCTCGGCGCGGAAGGGAACCTGCGCCAGCTCGGCGCGGTGCTCGCGCTCGATCTGGCGCCAGGACAGTCCGCCGAGCACGAGCGTCGGCAGCACGAGCAGGACCGTGTAGAGGGCGAGCGCGGAGCGACGCGTGCGCGGCGCTCCCGCCGTCCTCGAGCGGCCTCTCGGGCTCACGCTGGATCTGCTGCGCGGACGCGCGCGTCGCTGCCCGTCAGTTGAACCACCGGTAGCCCTTGCCGCGCACCGTCTGGATCAACGTGGGCTTGGCGGGATCGGGCTCGACCTTGCGCCGCAGGCCGACGATGTGGATGTCGACGGTGCGCGTGGCGACGTTCGGGTTGCGGTAGTGCCACACGTCGAGCAACAGGTCCTCGCGCGTCACCACGCGGTCGTGGTTGCGCACGAGGTACTCGAGGATGTCGCCCTCGCGCGGCGTGAGCGGCACGACCTCCCCGTCGCGGTGCACCTCCAGCCGGGCCAGGTCGACCTTGATGTCGCCGGGCAGCTCCAGGTGCGGCGGCGGCGCCTTCTCCTGGTGCCGGCGGAACTGCGCGTCGACGCGCGCGACCAGCTCGGCGGGGGAGAACGGCTTGGACATGTAGTCGTCCGCGCCGAGCTCGAAGCCCTTGAGCACGTCGGTCTCGTCCGAGAGCGCCGTCAGGATGAGCACCCGGATCGCCTGGTTGCGGGCGCGCAGCTCGCGCAGGATGTCCAGCCCGTTGGTCCCCGGGAGCATCACGTCGAGCACGACCATGTCGTAGCGCTCGTTCGCGAGCTTCTGCCGGGCTGCGTCGCCGTCGAGCACCACGTCGGCGTCGTAGCCGGCGTGCCGCAAGGCGTCGCGGACGCCCAGCGCCAGGGTCTCTTCGTCCTCGACGACCAGAACGCGCGCCTGCTTCGAGGCGGGGGGTCGCGGAGAAGCGGACGGGCGTTCGCTGGTGTTGGTCATGTTCCTCGTCAGCATGGGTCCGAGCACTTTCGTGAGGTGTCCGCTGGAGGCGTCCGCGGTCGGGGTGATTACCGAAGGAGCCCGAAGCGGTTCTCCGTGCACGGCCTCATGACGTTCTTTTTGCTCAACCGGTACAGAATCGTGCGAAACCGCGCGCGCGGAAGCGCACGGCGGCCCCTGCCGGACCCCCTGCACCTGCCGCTCCTGGGGCCGCGCGCGGCTCAGCCCCGCAGCCGCTTACGGCAGATCGTGCGAAACATACCCAACGCCGTGCGGGCGACCTTCGAGAGGGTCTCCGAGTGCTTCGACGCGCCACCCAGGCGCGCTCCGTAGTGGACCGGGATCTCGATCACCCGCATCCCCTGCCGGTAGGCCTCGCAGATCATCTCGGGGGAGAACTGCGGCCCGGTCTCGCTCGTTCCGGGGCCGATCTTGCGCCAGCTCTCGGTCCACAGCGCCCGGTACGTGCAGCCGACGTCGGTCAGGCGCGGCTCCTGGGGGAAGTACCAGAACAGCTCGAGGAGCTTCGCCATGAGCACGTTGCCCCAGCGCAGCTTCGCGTCCATGTTCGCGCCCTGCTGGACCATCTGCTTGGTCGTGCGGGTGCCGAGCACCATGCTCGCGTCGGAGAGGTAGTGCAGCAGCTTCCACGCGTCGGCCGCGCGGAACGAGCCGTCGGCCTCGGTGATCACCACGATCCCGTCGCCCTCTTCGGCGGCGAGGTGGTCGAGCCCGGCCCGCAGCGCCGACCCGTAGCCGGGCTCCAGCTCGGAGAGCACCTCCGCTCCCGCGCCCCGGGCGAGCTCCGCCGTGCGGTCCTTCGAGTTGTTGTCGACGACGAGCACCCGGTCGACGCACTCCTCGGCGGCGAACTCGGCGACGACCTCGGCGATCGTCTGCTCCTCGTCGTACGCGGGCACGAGGACGGTGACGGGGTGTCCCTGGAACATGCTGGGGCGGCGGCGGGAGACTAGCACAAAGGCCCGGGCACGAGGCCCCGGCGGGCGCTCAGCGGTAGGCCCCGCGCGCGCGCCGCCACGCGATCGCGAGCACGTCGCGCAGCGCACCGGCGACCGCCGATGCGATCCGCACCTTCGTGTCCTGGCCGTGGTGCCACGTGACGGGCACCTGCGCGATGCGGTAGCCGCGGGCTCGGGCGACGACGACGAGCTCGGCGTCGAAGGCCCAGCCGTCGAGCGTGCAGCGGCGGAAGATGTCGTGCGCCGCCTCGCGCCGGAAGGCCTTGAAGCCGCAGGTGAAGTCGGTCACGCCGGGCGCGAGCAGGAGCCGCGTCAGGAGCGTGAACCCCTTGCCGAGCGTCTCGCGCGGCCACGGTTGGCGGCGCACGATCGCCGCTCCGGGCGCGCGCCGGTTGCCGAGCACGATGTCGTTGCCCGCGTCGAGCGGCGCCGTGAGCCGGCCGAGCTCCTCGAGCGGCACCGACAGGTCCGCGTCGAGGAACACGAGCCGGTCCGCGCGCGCCGCGAGCATGCCGGTCCGCACCGCCGCACCCTTGCCGCGGTTCACCGGATGGGTCTCGACGCGCAAGCGCGGCTCGCGCTGCGCCGCCGCGGCGAGGATCGACGGCGTCGCGTCTTGCGAGCCGTCGTCGACGACGACCAGCTCCCACGGCTCCCCCGTCGCGTCGAGCGCGCGCGCGAGCGCCTCCAGCGTTCCCGCCAGCACCTGGGCCTCGTCATAGACGGGCACGACGACGCCGAGCGGGACGGACATGCGGCGACATCCTAACGGCCGAGGCCGCGCGATCCGCGCGAGGAGCGACTAGACTCCCCGGCTCGATGTCCGCGCCCGAGCACGACCAGGCCGCTCGCGTGGCGGTCCGGCCCGTGACGCGCCGGGAGGCCGCGATCGTCGTCGCGCTCGCGCTCGTGATCGCGGCGTGGCCGGTGCGCGCGGGACTGTTCCACCCCGACCGCGTCGTGCTCGGCGTCGACAACGTCACGGCGACGTCGCTGCCGTGGCGCGCGGCGATCGACGCGGCGAACGCCGCGCCGCCGCCGAGCGAGGTGACGCGTCCGCGCAATCCCGCGCTCTCCGACCAGGCGGTCGTCTTCTATCCGTTCCATCGCTGGGTCGCGCGCAGTTGGATCGCCGGCGACCCGCCGTTGTGGAACCCGCTCGTCTACGCGGGCGCGCCCGGCTTGGGCAACCCGCAGTCGGGAGCGCTCGACCCGCAAGTCGCGCTGCTCGTCCTGCTCGACGCGCTCGGCGGCGTCGACCTCGCCGGCTGGGGCTACGCGCTGCTCGCGTGGCTGCGCCTGGCGGCCGCGGGAGCGGGAGCGTACTTCCTCGGCCGCCGCATCGGGCTCGGACCGCCGGGCGCGGCGCTGGCGGGCATCGGCTTCGGCCTGTCGGGCTACGTCGTCTGCTGGCTCGGCCACCCGCTCGGCCACGTGCCGCCGTACCTGCCGTGGACGTTGCTCGGGCTCGAGCTCGCCCGCGGCCGGCGCCCCGCGGTCGGCCAGCTCGTCGCCGCGCTCGCGCTCGCGGGCGCGATCCTCGGGGGCCATCCCGAGACCGCGTTCTACTGCGGCTTCGCCGCCGGCTGCTGGGCGCTCGCGATCGGCCTCGCCGATCCGGTCGCCGGCCGGCGCGGCCTCCTCGCGCTCGCGCTCGGCACCGGGATCGGCTCCGTCATGCTCGTGCCGTTCGTCGAGTACCTGCGCCTCTCGGCCGCGCACGCGGTGCGCTCGCGCTCCGCCGCGGGTCGCGAGGTCGACCTCGTCGCGCTCGGGGTCGTGCTCGTCCTGCTCGGATTGGTCGCCGCGTGGCGCGCGACGAGCGGCGCGCGGCGCGCGCCCGCGGACGGCGACGACGCGAACGGCCACGACGCGGACGGCGACGGCGCGGCTGGACCGGCGCCGCGCGCGGGGCTCGTGCTCGGCGCGCTCGGGCTCGCGCTCGGCGTGGGCGGCGCGCTGCTCGTGCTGCGCGCGCGCGGCCTGTCGAGCATGACGGTCATCGCGTTCCTGCAGGACTTCCACGGCGCGCCTGGCGAGCGGCTCGAGGGCGGCGAGGGCTTCGTCGGCGGCGGCGCGTACCTCGAGTGGGCGAGCGCGTGGCTCGCGCCCACGGGGATGGGGCTCGCGTTCGCCGCGCTGCTCGCGCCGCGCCTCGCGCTGCGCCGCCGGCGGCTGCTCGTCGGGCTCGCCCTCGTCAGTTGGTTCCTCACCCTGCGCATCCCGGGCCTGCTCGAGCTGTACCGCTACGTCCCGCTCGTCGGGCTCGGCGACACCGTCCGCTTCGGCGCGGTGAGCGCGCTCTCGCTCGCGCTGCTCGCCGGAGGCGCGCTCGAGCACGTGCCGCGCACGCCCTGGCGCGCGGCGGCCGCGGTGACGGCCGCGTGCGTCGCAGCGATCGCGTGGGAGCAGCCGCCCGAGCCGCTCCCGCCCGACGTCGCGCCGCAGACCGAGGAGGACGAGCGCCTGGGCTTCCTGCTCCTGCCGGGCGAGCAGGTCGCGGGCCTGTCGTTGCCGCTCGAGGGCTGGATCGCGCCCGAGGTGCCCGCCGCGAGCGTGATCGTGCGCATCGACCGGCTCGACCGCGAGGGCCGGCCGATCCCCGGCACCGTGCTGCGCCAGACCGCTTACCTCGCCGACCGCGCGTCGGACGCGGCGCTCGGCGCCAACCCGGCGGGCGTCGCCGCGGTGCGCGAGCGAGCGCGCTTCTTCCGCGCGCCGTACCTCGACGCGAGCCGGCTGCAGCCGGGCCATTGGCGCTTCCTCGTCGAGGTCTACGTCGCGCGCGACACGCCGCCCGCGGCGACGTACGTCGCGCGCACGGTGCGCATCTTCCGCCCCGGCGGAGCGGGCGGCGCGACGGTCGCGTTCTGGATCGCGACCTGGCTCCTGCTCTTGCTCGCGCCGCGCGGCCCGTGGTGGCGCTGGGGCGCGGTCGTGCTCGTGCTCGCGCAGGGCTGGCACTTCGCCGAGGGGCTCAACCCCGCGATCCCGCGCGCCGAGGTGTTCCCGCCGACGAAGACCGAGGCGGTGCTCGCCGACGTGCTCGGCGACCGTCGCTTCTTCGGCGAGCCGGGCGTGATGCCGCCGGACACGGGCCTCGTGCGCGATCTGCGCGCGCTCGACGGCTACGACGGCATGGACGTGCAGACGTACAACGACTACCGGCGCTTCTGCGTCTCGGATCCGGCGGCGAACGCGCTGCTCGACTGGCACGCGCGCGGCGTCGCGCTCGCGTCGTCGCCGTTCCGCCTGCTCGGCGTCGGCGCGCTCGTGCTCGAGCTGCCGCTCGACGCGCCGGGCTGGGAGCTCGTCGCCTCGCCCGGGGGGCCGCGGGTCGCGGAGTGCTTCGTCTACGTGCCGACCGATCCGCTGCCGCGCGCGTTCTGCGTGCCGCGCGTCGTCACGATGAACGAGCTCGTGCGCGCGGTGGGGAGCTTCGACCCGCTCGCGGTCGCGGGGCTCGGGGACGACTGGCGGCCGGAGCGTCCGTTCACGCGCGCCGAGGTGCGCGAGCTCGAGCTCGCCGGCAACAACGAAGTGCGCCTCGTCGCGGAGCTCGACGGCGACGGCCTGCTCGTCCTGACGGAGCAGTTCTTCCCCGGCTGGACCGTCACCGTCGACGGCGAGCCCGGCGAGATCTTCGCCGCGAACGGGATCTTCCGCGGCGTCCCGCTCGGCCCCGGCCGGCACGACGTCGTCTTCCGCTACCGCCCGGCGAGCGTCTTCGCCGGAGCCTCGCTCGCCGCTCTGTCGCTCGCCGCGCTCGCGTGGATCGTCCTGCGCGGCCGGCGCCGCGCCCGCGCCGCGTCAGCGTAGCTCGGCGAGCGCTTCGGCGACCCACGCGGGCGCCGCGGCGGCGAGCGCGTCGACGTCGACGTCCGCGCCGGCGTCCGCGCTGGCGTCGAAGCCGAGCTCGGCGAGCGTCTCGCGCGCGTCGGACGCGCGGCCCGCGCGCGCCTCGGCCGCGGCGAGCTCGACGCGCACCGCGGCCGCGCCGCGCCCGCCGAGCTGGCGCGCGCTGCGCAGCACGGCCTGGCGGTAGCTGCGTATCGCGTTCGACCAGCTCGCGAGGCGCGCGTGCTCGCGGCCCCACAGCCAGTGCGCCAGCGCCTCGAGCGCGTCGGCCCAGCGCTCCTCGCCCGCCTCGCGCGCCGCGGCCGCGCGCTCGACCAGCGCGTACGCGTCCGGCGGGTCGAGCGCGGTCGCGAGCGCGAGCCGCTCGCCGAAGCGCACGAGCACCGCGAGCGCCTCGTGGAGCCGGCCCGCGAGGAGCTGGGTCCCCGCGACCTCGCGCAGGAGCGCGTCGTCGAGCCGGCCGTCGGCGTCGAGCCGCGCGAGCAGCCCGAGCGCTTCGTCCGCGCGGCCGCGCTCGAGCTCGAGCTTCGCGAGGTTGGCGAGCACGATCGGGTGGCGCGGGTCGAGCTCGAGCGCGTGCGACCACAGCTCGTGCGTCGCGTCGGCGTCGCCCGTGCGGTAGCGCGCGAGGCCCGAGTCGATCAGCACCTCGACCGCGTGCGGCCGGCGGCGGTGCGCGGCGTCGAGGTGCACGGCCGCGGTGCGTTCGTCGCCGGCGCGGCGCGCGACGCGCGCGGCGGCCAGGCGCGCGGCGACCGAGTCGGGCCGGCGGGCGAGCGCGCGCTCGAGCGCTTCGCTCTCCGCGCGCGCCGGGTCGCGGACGAGCCCGCTCTGCGCGTCGACCGCGCGGTACAGCGCGACGAGGTCCGCGAGCGCGCGGCCGTGGCGCGCGACGCCGAGCGCGCGCGGCGCGAGCGCGCAAGCGAGCGCGAGCGCGACCCACGGGACGATGCGCGCGCGCCGCGCGCCGCCCGGGCCGCGCGCGCCGGACGC
>CAZGTQ010000357.1:0-11290 GCA_964528575.1 uncultured Planctomycetaceae bacterium
GTTCAGGAAGATGCGGCTCGGCACGTTTCCGCCGAACGCACCGCCGTAGGTCGAGTGGAACAGGTCGAGGTCGCCGTCGTTGTCGAGGTCGGCGAAGTCGCAGTCGCACGACCAGTCGATGAAGCCCCCCCCGGGAAGGACGGCGTTCGCCGGGACCGACGAGCCGGGGCCGCCGAGCCCGACCCACCGCGACGCCGTGTCGTCGGTGTAGAAACCGAGCGTGCCGCCCTGGGCGCCGCCGTTGTTGATCAACCAGCGGTTCGTCTGGTTCGTGATCTGCGACGTGTTCGACGTGTAGATGTCGAGGTCCCCGTCGTCGTCGATGTCGGCGAACTCGATGTCGCGGCTCTGATCGGTGATGTTCGGGAATCGGGCGTTCGTGTCGTCGTCGAAGAACCCGATCGTGCCGCCCTGCAGGCCGCCGCGGTTGATCCAGATGCGGTTGCGGTCGTTGCCCTGGTCGCCGCCGTCGGCGAAGACCGCGTCCCAGTCGCCGTCGAGGTCGACGTCCCCGAAGTCGACGTTCTCCGAGAAGGAGTTGTTGTTGGGGCTCCCCTGCGGGATCTGGGACGGAGTGTTCGTGAACTGAGCGCCGGCCGTCGAGCCGAGCGCGAGAGCGCCCAGGCCGACTGCCGCGATCGTTCGCAACGTGCTTCGATTCGACTTCATGTGCCGTGAGCCCGCGAGTGGAGGCCGCGCACGTCCGGCGGGGAGGGAGCGCACGCGTGGTCGGGATGGCGCCAGCGGAGGCCGGAGGAGCGCGTCCCCGCCTCGGCGTACGCGGAGCGGCTCCGCGCTGCACCGAGCGAGGCTGCCCCATGAAACCGGGGGGGCCGCCGGGCGGTTTCGACTGGATGGAAGAGAGAGGGCCGCTCTCGCACCGCGCGGCCGGGCGCGCACGGGAGCCTGGGGGGATCGGAGCGGTCGCGGCGCGCGGCTGCGCGCGCGAGCACCACCGCTTCGAGCCTATCCGCACTCGGGTGGTTGGGGACGCGCCCACCGGGCGCCCGTTGCGTACCGCTTGTGTGAGGAGGGTTCGGGGAGGGTAAATAAGCGCAGCATGCACGGCTCGACCGCCGGCGGCGTCAGCGCGCGCCGATCCGCCGCTCGATCAGATAGCCGAGGGCGAAGAGCAGCCCGCCGGCGATCAGCCCGCGCATCTCGAACACCATCGACTCGAGCGGCTTCTGCTCGACGAACCCCAGCTTCATGCTCATCGAGAGCCCGACGAGCACGAGCACGAGGCCGACCCCCTCGAGCGCCTTCGCCAGCCACCACAGACCGCGCTTCACGACCCCGCCCCTGCGCGCGCCAGGGCCCGCTCGCACGCCGCGACGAGCCGCTCGGTCGTCAGCGTCGACGTGTCCGCGTCCGGCCGGTAGCTGCACGCGTCGGGCGCCGTGCTCGCGACCTTCTCGCCGCGCCCGTACAGCTCGATCTCGGCCGCCGAGGTCGGCGCGAAGAACGCGACGAGCGGCACGCGGCGCGCGACGGCGACGTGGAGCGCCAGGCTGTCGCTCGTCACCAAGAGGTCGAGCCGGTCGACGATCGCGGCGAACTCGAGCAGCGCGTTGTCCGCCCCCGCGTCGACGAGCGGCACGCGCCCGGCGAGCGCGTCCGCGATCCGGCGGTTGCGCTCGGCCTCGTCCGGCCCGCCGAGCACGACGAACGAGGCGCGCCGCTCGAGGCGCTCGAAGAGCGCGAGCGCGAGCTCGACCGTGCGCTCGGCCGGCAGACGCTTCGACTGCCAGCGTCCGCCCGCGCCGGTGTTGAGCCCGACGACCGGCCGCGCGCGATCGAGCCCGTGCTCGCGCGCGAAGGCCGCGCCGAACTCAAGCGCGTCGTCGGGCAGCACGAGCTCGGGCTCTCCCATCTCGATCCCGAGCATGTCCGCGTAGATCGCCGCGTGGCTGCGCCGGTTCTCGAGCTTGAGCTCGTCCGCGCGCGCCTTGCCGTGCACCGAGAGCAGCCCCATGTCGAACCACGGCGCGGCGTTCGGCGTGTAGGCGCGCTCCGCGCGCTCGTCGAGGTACGCGCCGCACACGTCCGCGCCCGCCGCGACGGCGCTCGCGAGCGCACACATCGGCTCCTCGTCGTCGAACGAGAGCACGCGGCTCCAGCGCGTCCGCGCGAGCTCGTCCCCGAGCGCGCGCACCGCGTCCGCGTCGCCCGGGTCCACGGTCCGGACGGTCGCGACGAGCGGGTGCGTGCGCACGAGGTCGCGCGCGCCGGGCGCGGTCACCCACGTCACGCGCGGGTCCGCGTGCGCCGCGTGCAGCCCCGGCAGGATCGACGTCGTGCGCAGCACGTCGCCGAGCGCGCCGGTCTTGAGGATCAGGATCGGGGTCACGGCGGGATCCTACGGTCCCGGGACGGACCGGCAAGGATGCGCGCGCAGGCGCGCGCACGGGGCGCGCAAGGATGCGCGCGCAGGCGCGCGCACGGGGCGCGCGCACGGAGTAGGATCCGCGCCCATGGGCTCGCTCGTCGTGCTTCCCACCTACAACGAGGCCGACAACGTGCTGCGCCTGGCGGACGCGATCTTCGCCGAGGTGCCCACGCTCGAGATCCTCGTCGTCGACGACGCGAGCCCCGACGGCACGGGCGACCTCGTCGCCCAGGCGAGCGAGCGGGACCCGCGGGTCCATCTGCTGCGGCGCGCCGGCAAGCTCGGCCTCGGCACGGCGTACCTCGCCGGCTTCCGCTACGGCCTCGACGGCGGCTACGAGCGCATCCTGACGATGGACTGCGACTTCAGCCACCACCCGCGCTACCTGCCGGACCTGCTCGCAGCGATGGCGGACCACGACCTCGTGATCGGCTCGCGCTACGTCCCCGGCGGCGGCGTCGCGAACTGGCCGCTGCACCGCCGCGCGCTCTCCTCGTTCGCGAACTTCTACACGCGCGCGCTGCTGCGCCTGCCGGTGCGCGACTGCACGTCGGGCTACCGCTGCTACAGCCGCCGCGTGCTCGAGCGCGTCGCCCCGTTCGACGTGCGCTCGTCGGGCTACTCGTTCCTCGAGGAGATGGTCTACCGCGTCCACCGCGCGGGCTTCCGAATCGGCGAGACCCCGATCCTGTTCGAGGACCGCCGCGTGGGCGAGTCGAAGATCAATCGCGCGGAGATCTATCGCGCCGCGTGGCACGTGCTGCGCACCGCGGTCGGCCGCTGACGCGGAAGTCAGCCGCCCGCGATCGCGACGACGAGGTCGAGCACGTCGCCCGCGCGCACGTGCGCGTCGGGGGCGAGCGGCGCTCCGGCGCGGTAGACGAGCGGGCGCGGCGCACCGTCGCGCAGGAGCAGCGCCGCGGCCATGGGGTGCGCGGCGGCGGCGCCGGCGAGCACGGCGCGCACCGACGCGTCGGTGCCGAGCTCGACGCGGCACTCGTCGCCCAGCGCCGCGCGCAGCGGGCCGACGGCGCGGAGCAGCGCGGTGCCGCCCGGCGCGCCCTCGTCGGCGGACGGCGCGGCCTCGCGCGTCGCGCCGCGCGAGCGCGGCGGCTCCAGGACCGGATCCGCGAGCGCGTCGCCGCGCCCGACTCGCTCGAGCGCCAGCGCGAGCGGCCGCCCCGCCGCGTCGATCCCGCGGCACGCGCGGTACGCGTCGAGCATCCCCGGCAACGCGAGCTGCGCGCGCGCCCACGCCGGCTCGTCCTGGTCCGCGGGAGCGCCCCAGCGCGCGTTGAGCGTGCGGCGCAGGAGCACGACCGCCGCGCCCGCCGCGAGCAGCTCCCGGCCCGTCGTGCCCGGAAAGAGCGACGCGGCGAGCGCGTCGAGCGTCAGGAGCCCGTCGGCGAGCAGCGAGCCGGCGGAGAACGCGCAGAAGCCGCTCGCGTCGACCGCCGCCATCAGATTCTCGTGCCACCACACGAGCTCGCCCTTGCCGGCCGGATCGCGCGGGTCGTCGGCGCCGCCCGGCAGCGCGCGCTCGACGACCGCCTCGAGCTGCGCGCGCGTGCGCCCGCCCTCGGCGAGGAACGGGAACGCGCGCATCGGGTCCGAGCCGCCCGTCGCGACGCACTGGCCGAGCACCGCGGCGAGCCCGCTCTCCGGCCGCGCCGCCTGTCCCTTGCTCGCGACGACCGTCGCGCCGTCGAGGCCGAGCTCGGCCGCGACCGCGACCGCGCCGCGCGCGAGCAGCGCACCGTCGTCCGCGCCCGTGCCGAGCGACGCGATCGCGCCCGCGAGCGCCGCGCGGTCGCCCCACGGCGCGCGCTCGCCGTCGCGCTCCGCCGCCGCGCAGCGCAGCGCGAGCACGGCGCCCGCCTCGCGCGCGTCGACGCCGAGCTCGTCGCACGCCGCCAGGAGCGCGAGCGCGTCGTCGAACGACGCGAGGCCGAGGTTCGGGCCGAGCGCGTACGACGCGCCGAAGTGCGCGGGCCGCCGCTCGCCCTCGGACGTCTCGAACACCCAGCCGCACGGCGTCGGGCACCCGCGGCAGCCGCGCCGCTCGCGCGCCGCCGCGCGTCCCTCGGCGACCAGGCGCGCGCCGTCCTCGGCCGCGAGCGTGTCGCCGTAGTTGCGCGCGCGCAGGTCGCCGCGCGCCGCGAACGCGTGCCACAGCTCGAGCGTGCCGCCGTCCGCGCGCGCCTGCAGCCGCGGCGACGACGCGAGCGTGCGCGCGAGCGCTCCGTCCGGGCTCTCCGGCACCGGCTCGTCGCAGACGGCGATCGCCTTCAGTCCGAGCGCGCCGAGCACGGCGCCGAGCCCGCCGCGACCGACGAAGCTCGCGGGCTCGCCGCCGCTCGCGAGGCAGGCGAACGCGACGCCGCGCTCCCCCGCCGCGCCGATGCGCACGCACGCACACGGGCCGATGCGCTCGGTGACGAGCTGCAACGTCCGCGCCGGATCCGCGCCCGCGAGGCCGTCGATGCGCTCGATCCGCGCGCGCCCGCCCGCGAGCACGAGCACGGCGTCGCGCGGCCCCGGCGCGACCGGCGCGGCGCGGTGCACCAGGAGCGCGTCCGCGCTCGCCGCGAGGCGCGGCCCGAGCTCGCCGCCGACCTGACCTTCGGCGTACAGCGCGCCGAGCACGCCGCGCGACGCGATCGCGGCGCGCGCGGCCGTCGGCATGCCGCGGCGCACGGCGGGCCCGGCCGCGATCACCAGGGGCGCGGGAGCCGCCGCGGGGCGCCGCTCGTCGTGCTCGAACAGGAGCGCGGGAGCGAGCGCCGCGCCGCCCAGGCGCGCGGCCGCGGCGAGGAGCGGCGCGCTCGGCTCCCACGGCTGCGGGCCGGGCTGCGCGGCGCCGGCACCGATTTGACCGGGACGTTGCCCGGGACGTTGCCCGGGACGTCGACCGGGGCGATGACCGTCGAGATGCCCGTCGAGATCGATGCGCCACACGCGCGGAGCGAGGCTCGGGGTCGGTTGCATCTGGAAACGGCGCGGAGAGCGGAGCGAATGGGGACGGGCACCGATGATAGCGGGCGGCTGATCCCGGCGGCCCGCCACCGGGGCGCGACGTGCCCGGCCCGCCGACTTGTGCCGCGCTCGCCGGCGACCTACGTTCGGGCGCTTCCCTCGGCCCTGCCGCGGCTCCCCGAGCCGTTCCAGGCGCCGCCCAGACCCTCCTGACGCGCGCTCTGACGCCCACTCGACCTCCCGTGGGATCCTTCCGACTCGGCAGCCTGTTCGGCATCGCGATCCAGTGCAGTTGGAGCTTCGTGCTCCTGGTGCTGCTGCTCCTCGCGCTCACGAACGATCCGGCGCAAGCGGCGCTCTATTTGGGGCTCCTCTTCGGCGCGGTGCTGCTCCACGAGCTCGGCCACGCGCTCGTCGCCCGCCGTTTCGGCATCCGCGTGCTCGACATCGCGCTCTGGCCGCTCGGCGGCATGGCGCGGATGAGCGAGATGCCGGAAAAGCCGAAGGTCGAGGGCTGCATCGCGGCGGCCGGCCCGGCGGTGAACCTCGTGCTGGCGGCCGCGAGCGGGTTGGTGTTCCTGCCGACGCTGCTCCTGCCGCAGAGCGCGCCGGTCGACTCGATCCGGTCGGTCCTCCTGCAGTTCCTGTGGATCAACGCCGCGCTCGGCACGCTCAACCTGCTGCCGGCGTTCCCGATGGACGGCGGCCGCATCCTGCGCGCCTGGCTCGCGCGCACGCGCGACTGGGTCGACGCGACCGAGCTCGCGGTCCGCACCGGCCGCTGGATCGCGGGCGGCATGGTCGTCGTCGGCCTGCTGTCGGGCAACCTGGGCTGGGCGCTCGCGCTGCTGGTCATCGCGGGCTTCGTCTGGATCACCGGCACGCGCGAGCTGATCGTCGTGCGCCTGCGCCACGGCCGCTTCCCGTTCGGCGGCGCCCCCATGGGGGGCGCCTTCGCGACCAACGGCGCCGGCGGCGGCGCGGCTCCGCGCGAGCCGCAGTGGAGCGCGAGCGAGAGCGCGCCCCCCGAGCCCGCGTCCCCGCGCGACGCCGGAGCGCGCCGCCCGAGCATCGGCGCGCCCGAGCTCGACCTCCCGCGCGGCGGCCTCAGCGACGCCGACGTCGAAGCGCTGGAACGCTTCCACGGCCGCCTGCGCGACTCGCGCTGACTCGGAGCCCGCCACGCCGCGGCGCGCCGACGCCACGCCCACGGGCGGCCGCCGCTACGACTCCCGCGTCGTCGCGCTCGCCCGCGACTCCCGCAGGAACAGGTACAGCTCCTTGAGGAACACGCGCGCGTCGTCGAAGCGCGGGACGTCGAGGCGCCGCGCGTAGACGCGCGCGGTCTCGACGTAGAGCTCCTTCTTGCGCTCGCGCTCGAGGCCGTCGCGGCCGAGCAGGGCGCGCAGGTAGTCGTAGTCGGCGCCGTCGAGGCGGGCGGCGAGCGCCGGAGCGAGCGGGACGGTGCGGCGCGGGAGGCGCGACCACGTCTCGGTCGGGTACGGCTCGCGCGACGCGGGCGGCGGCGCCGCGCGCAGGACCGTCGTGCGCGCGACCAGGTCGCCGAGGCGCTGGCGCCGCGGGTTGGACGCCATGACGTAGATGCCGACCGGCGGCAGCGGCAACGGCAAGAGGACCTCGAGCGGCCAGAACAGCGAGCGCAGCACGTGCTGGCCGTTGGTCGCGGGATATCCGTTGGCGTCGGTGACGCGCAGGCCGAGGGCGCGCTTGCCCGGCGTCTGGCCGTTCCAGAGGATCGCGAACAGGGCGGGGTAGGCGACGAGGGCGAGCATCACGCCGCCGACCATCACTCCCTGCACGATGTCCGAGAAACCGGTCGGGTCGACGCTCGCGATCAGCGTCGCGATCAGGAGCAGCGTGGCCCACGTCCCGAACAGGATCAGCAGGTCGATCAGCGCGGCGGCGCTGCGGCTGCCCGGTCCCGCGACCTCGTGGCGCAGCACCACTCCCTCGGGCGTCTCGACGGCGAGCTGGGGCATCGCGGCCCGATGGTAGCAGCGCCGGCGTGCCGAATGCGCCGCCGGCGCGTACGATCCGCCCGTGCCGCTCAGCCAGCCCGAGTCCAAGCAGCTCGCCCGCCTCGAGCGGCTCGTCGTCCATGCGCGCAACCGGGGGCTGCGCAGCCTCGGCCCCGAGGCGCTCTCCGAGCTGCCGCGGCTGTACCGCCAGGCGTGCACGGTGCTCGCGCGCCTGCAGACGAGCGGCGCGGACCAGGAGGCGACCGCGACCGTACGCCGGGTCGTCAACGCCGCGCACGGGCTGATGCACCGCGAGCCGCGCGCCGGGGTCGCGTCCGTCGTCCGCCGGACCGCGCGCTTCTTCCTCGAGGAGTGCCCGCGCGCCATGCGCGCGGAGTGGAAGCTGATCTGCGTCGTTCTCGCGGGCGTGTACGGCCTCGCGATCGCGTCGTACGTCGCGGTCAGCCGCGACCTCGACCTCGCGTTCTCGCTGCTGCACGCCGACTTCGTCAAGGCGGAGATCGAGCAGCTCGAGCAGACCGCACCGGGCGAGCCGTTCCGCGGCAACTTCACGTTCGGGATCGGCGAGTCGCCGAGCACCGCGGGCAAGCTCATGGCGCACAACATGGGCGTCGGGGTGCTGATGTTCGCCGCGGCCCTGATCCCGCCGCTCTACGCGTACATCATGGGCACGAACGGCCTGATGCTCGGCACGTACACCGGCGTCGCGTGGCACTGGGGACAAGCCGGCGCGATCTCGTCGGTCCTGTGGTGCCACGGCGTGCTCGAGATCCAGGCGCTCGTGCTCGCCGGCGCGGCCGGGCTCGTCCTCGTGCGCGCCTGGGTCGCGCCCGGACCGTGGACGCGCACCCACGCGATGAAGCTCGAGGCGCGCCGCGCCGGACGCCTGCTCGCGCCGGTCTTCCCGATGCTCTTCTGCGCCGGCCTGATCGAGGGTTTCGTCAGCCCGCACGCCGAGCTCGGAACGCGCCTGCTCTTCGCGGTCGCGAGCGGCCTCGCGCTCCTCGCGTGGGGGCTCGGCGGCGGCCGGCGGCCGAGCAACCTACACGCCGGCGGCGCAGCCTCAGCGTCTGCGCTCGTCGAGCCACGCCGCGAGCAGCGGCCCGGCGGCCTCCGCCGGCACCGCGTCGAGCACGCGCACGCCGCTCCCCGCGAGTCGGCGTAGCGCCCGCCGCCGGTCCTCGATGAGCTCGAACGCCGCCGCGCGCAGCGCGACGGCCGGGAGCGGGTCCTCGTCCAGCACGTCGGCGTCCTCGGCGCGCGGCGCGGGCAGCCCGTCGGCGATGCGCCGCAGCGACGGGTCGTCGAGGCCGGCGAACACGAGGCGGTGGCGCTTCGACGCGCTCGCGAGCGCGCGCCGCTGCGCGTCGACCGAGAGCGGATCCGCGACGTCGGAGAGCACGACGACCATCGCGCTGCGCCGGTAGCGCGCCGCGACCTCGCGCAGCGCGCGGCCGAGATCGGACTCGGCCTCGCTCGGGTGCAGGTGGAACACAGCCTCGCGCAGGCGGGCGAGCTGCCGCGCGCCGCGCGTCGGAGCGACGAACGCGCGGATGCGCGCGTCGAACACCGCGATACCGACGCGGTCGCCCTTCTGCAGCGCGACCGCCGCGAGCTCGAGCGCGGCGTCGATCGCCCAGTCGAGCTTGTTCCAACCCCTCAGCCGGTCCTCCGCGGCCGTCGCGCGCATGCGCCGGCCGGAGTCGATGAGCAGGACGAGCTCCTGCCCGCGCTCCTCCTGGTACTGGCGCACCGTCGGCCGCCCGCGCTTCGCGAACGCCTTCCAGTCGATGCGCCGCACGTCGTCGCCGTGCACGTACTGGCGCAGCGACTCGAACTCGGTCTGGCCGCCGCGGCGCCGCAGCTTGCGCACGCCCAGCTCCCACCAGCGCTCGCTCGCCGCGAGCTTCAACGTGCGCTTCAGCCCGGCGAGCGCGGGCTCGATCGCGATCGTCTGCTCGCCGCCCATGCGCGCGGTGCGCTCGACGAGGCCGAGCGGGCCGCGTAGCCGCAGGCGCAGGTCGCCGAGCGCGTGCACGCCGCGCAGGCGCGAGCGGTAGTCGCGCTCGAGGACGAGCTCTCCGTCGCCGAGCACGCCGGCGTCGGGGCCGCCGCTCGGGTCGCCGCGGTCCGGCTCGGCCCGCTGCGTTCCGTCCGCGGTCGCGACGCTGCGCGCGACGACCTCGAAGCACGCGGGGAACTCCTCGGAGACCTCGAAGCGCAGCCCGCTCGCGCGCCCGCCGGCCGGCGCGGGGTCGACGACGAGGGCGCGCGTGAACGCGTTGGAGAGGCCGGCCGTCCGCGGCAGCCGGCGCGCGACGCCGAGCCGCTCGGGCCGCGGCGTGAAGAGCAAGTCGATCGCGACGAGCGCGAGCGCGCCGAGGTCGCAGACGACGAGCGGCAGGCGCAGCGCCGGGACGAGCGCCGCGGCGAGCGAGAGCGCCACGAGCAGCGCGCCGAGCGCGATCAGCCGGCGCGTCGGGATCAGCGCGGCACCTCCACCGAGTCGAGGATGCCGAGGAGCACGCGGTCGGGCCGCACGCCCTCGATCTCCTCGGCCGGGTCGAGCGCGACGCGGTGGCGCAGGGCGGGCACGAACACCGCCTTGACGTCGTCGGGCGTGATGTAGTCGAGCCCGCGCAGCGCCGCGCGCGCCTTCGCGGCGCGCAGGATCGTCACGCCTGCGCGCGGGCTCGCGCCGAGCACGAGCGACGGGCTCTGCCGCGTGCGCTCGAGCAGACGCACGACGTACGCGGGGATGTCCTCGCGCACCGCGACGCCGTCGACGACGCGCGCGCCTTCGCGCAGCTCCTCCGGCGATGAGACGGGCTCGACGCCGAGCTGCTGCGGCGTCGCCGACGGACTGCGCGCGTGCGCGGCCGCGAGCAGCCGCGCCTCGAGCTCGGGGGGCGGGTAGCCGACCTCGACCTTGAACAGGAAGCGGTCGAGCTGCGCCTCGGGCAGCGGATAGGTGCCCTCGTGCTCGATCGGGTTCATCGTCGCGAAGACGACGAACGGCACGGGCAGCGCGTGATGCTCGCCGTCGATCGTCACCGAGCCCTCCTGCATCGCCTCGAGCAGCGCGGCCTGCGTCTTCGCCGGCGCGCGGTTGATCTCGTCGCACAGCAGGAACTGCGCGAACACCGGCCCCGGCGCGAAGCGGAAGCGTCCTTCGCCGGGATGGAACACGCTCGTGCCCGTCACGTCGGCGGGCATCAGGTCGGGCGTGAACTGCACGCGGCCGAACGACCCGCCCAACGTGCGCGCGACCGTGCGCACGAGCAGCGTCTTGGCGACGCCTGGCGGCCCCTCGAGCAGCACGTGGCCGCCGGCGAGCGCGGCGACGAGGCACGCTTCGACCTCGTCGTCCAGGCCGACGAGCACGCGCGCCGCCGCGGCGCGGACGCGCTGACCCAGGGCGCGGACGCGCTCGATCGCCGGCGCGCGGCTCGGGTCGACCGGCGGCGCGTGCGCGACGCTCGCGGACGGCGCCTCGGACTCGGCCGCGTGCTCGGCCGCGCTCTCGGGGCCCGACGGCGCGCGCCCGGCGGCGCTCGACGCGGGCTCGCTCGGCACGGGCTCGCTCGGCACGGGCTCGCTCGACGCGCGCTGCGGCGCGGCCGGCTCGGCGGCGGCGGACGGCGGGAAGCCCGGGCGGTCGGGGTCCGGTGTGGTCATCGGTGGAGCGTAACGTGCCGCCGCCGTCGAAGACGAGGTGGAGGGCCGTCGAAGACGAGGTGGAAGGCCGTCGAAGACGAGGTGGAAGGCCGTCCTCGATCGTCAGCGCGGCACCGCGTCCGCGCGGTCGACGTCGTCCAACGTCCGTGCGAGCCGCTCGAGGTCCTCGAGCGAGCGGACGGGCTCCTGCGCGAACGCCGCCCGCCACGCGCCCCGGCTCTCGCGCCGGGCGGTGCGAGCGGCCCAC
>CAZGTQ010000358.1:0-8718 GCA_964528575.1 uncultured Planctomycetaceae bacterium
TTGAGATTCGGTCTCAGTTTGTACTTGCGACCCGGTCTCAGCGGGCTAAGCTCCCCGCGCCGATGGAGACGTGCATCGCGATCTGCATGGGGAAGGACTGCCGCCGGCGGCGGGCGGCGGAGGTCGAGGAACGGGTGCAGCGGGCCCTGCGGGACGTGGGGCTGGGCGCGCGGACGCGGCGGGCGGGGTGCATGGGCGCGTGCGGCGGCGGCGCGAGCGTGCGGATCGAGCCCGCCGGCGTCGTCGTCGGGCGGGTCAAGCCGAAGCGGGCGACGGACCTCGTCGCCTGGCTCGTCCGCGAGCGCGGGCCGCGCAAGGGTTGGCGGCTGCGGATCGGCAAGAAGAAGAGCGCGCGCAAGGCGCGGCGGGCGATCGAGGCGGCGTAGACTCCGCGCGTGACGCTGCGCGGGCGACCGGCGGGGTTCCTCAGCTCGACCTACGAGGTCGAGGATCCCGATTCCGGCGCGAGCGGCACGCTCTGCATGCGCTGGGTGCGCGAGGCGAGCGAGATCGACGTCGACGATCCCGACGGGCCCAGCGGGACGTTCACGTTCGAGCGCGAGAGCTTCCTCCACGGCGCGTTCCTGCTCGTCGACGACGAGGGCGAGACGCTGGCGTGCGCCGAGAAGCCGAGCGCGCTGCTGCGCTCCTTCGAGATCGAGCACGACGATGAGACGTGGAGGCTCGAGGCCTCCTCGCCCTTCTCGCGCACGTTCCACCTCCTCGACGAGCAGGGCGCGTCGGCAGCGTCTTCCCGACCGGCTTCCTCTCGCGGCGCTTCCGCGCAACGCTCCCCAGCGAAATACCGTTCGTCGTGCGCGCGTTCGTCGCGTGGCTCGTGCTCCTGATGTGGCGCCGCAGCCGGAGCGCCGCGCACGCGCCGCCGTGAGCGCGACCCTCAGAGCTCCTCGACCGCGAAGCAGAAGAGCCGCTCGTCCGTGCGCAGCCAGATGCGGCCCTCCTCGAGCGCCGGCGTCGCGTAGCACGGCTCCTCGAAGCGCGCGACGTGCAGGACCTCGTGCTCGCGGGCCGCGCGCAGCACCGTCAGGATGCCGCTCTCGCTCAGGAGCCAGACCTTGCCGTCGGCGGCGACGGGCGCGGCGAAGTAGTCGTCGATCGCGTGCTCGAGACGCGTCTTCGCCAGGCGCTCTCCCGTCGCGGGATCGAGCAGCGCGACGAGGCCGCCCTGGTCCGCGACCAGCCAGTACGCGCCGCCCGCGACGAGCGGCGAGGGGAGCTGCGGCACGTCGCGGTACGCGCGCCACAGCACGTTCGTCTCCGTCACGTCGCCCGCGCCGCCGACGCGGATCGCCATCGCCGCGTTGACCGACGCGAGCTGCGCGCGCGCGCCGTCCCACTCGCTCGCGTCGAGCGCTCCGTCCGCGTCGAGGTCGAAGAACTGGAAGTAGCGCCGCGCGCGCTGGTCGCTCAGCTCGCCCGGCGCGATCCGGCCGTCGCCGTCCGCGTCGCTGTCCGCGAGCGCGCCGAGCTCGACCTGGTTGCCGCGGTCGTTCAACGGCGACGCGTAGCCGTGGATCCAGAGCGTGTCGCCGAGCAGCACCGGCACCGACTTCATCTCGCACGGGAGGCCGCCGACCCACCACACGCGCGCTCCCGTCCGCGCGTCGTACGCGTCGAGCGTGAACGAGCCGGGGACCAGCACCTCGGTGCGGCCCGCCGCCTCGCGCAGCACCGGCGTGCAGTGGCCGCTGAGCGCGCGCGGGCGCGCGCTACGCCAGAGCTCTTCGCCGGTGCGCTTCGCGACCGCGACGACGAACGAGCCGCGCGCCTGGTCGCACGCGAGCACGACCCGATCGCCGACGAGCACCGGCGACGCGCCCATGCCGTAGACGTTCTCGAACGGGCCGAGCGGCAGCCGCCAGCGCTCCTCGCCGTCGTGGTCGTACGCGACGAGGCCGAAGTCGCCGAAGAACGCGACGACCGTGTCCTCGTCGACCGCGCAGGACGCGGCGGCGGCGTGGTTCTTCGGATGCAGCGTCTCGCGCCGCGGGCGCGGCACCTCGCGGCGCCAGAGCGTCTCGCCGCTCGCGCGGTCGAGCCCGTACGTGAACAGGCGCTCGTCCTCCACCCCGGTCAGGAACAGGCGCTCGGCGCTGAGCACGGGCGACGAGCGGCCGGCGGGGAACGGCCGCACCCACGCGACGTTCTCCTCGGGCCCGATCGCCGTCGGATACGCGCCTTCCGCGAGCCCGGTGCCGTTCGGGCCGCGGAAGCGCGACCACGCCGCCGGCGCGCGGCGCTTCGTCACGAGGATCTCGAGCTCGGCGATGCGCCCGTCCGCTCCCGACGCCCACGTCGCGCCGTCGGGCGCGGTCGACACCGCGTGGTAGCCGTCGTCGGAGAGCGCGCTCCACGTGCGCCCGCCGTCGGACGAGACGTCGGTGCCGCTCGGGCCGACGGCGAGCAGCGTCCGCGCGTCGAGCGCGGCGACGCACGAGCGATAGCCGCGCGGGCCCCGCTCGAGCGCAGTCCAGGTCGCGCCCCCGTCCTCGGTGCGCGCCGCGTTCGACCCGCTCGCCTCGGGGTGCGCGTAGTCGCCGCCGACCGCGACGCCGCGGCCGTCCTCGAGCGCGACGAGCGAGTAGACGCCGGACGTCGCCGAGCCGGTGTGCAGCGGCGTCGCGGCCGCGGTCCACGTCGCGCCGCCGTCGGTCGTGCGAAAGACGCGCGCCGCCGCGCCCCCCAGGCCGATCCACGCGTCGCGCTCGCCGCTCGTCACGAGGCACGTCCCGCTCGCCGCAAAGCCCGCCTCCCCCGCCGGGGACGGCGGGAGCGCGTCGCGCGCGAGCGCTTCCCACGTGCGCCCCCCGTCACTCGTCGCGACGACCAGCAACCGCCCGTCGAGCGGGTCGCTGAACGCGAGGCCGCGCTCCTCGTCCCAAAAATCCATCGCGTCGAAGAACGCGCGCTCGTCGTCGTGCTCGTACGCGATCGTCCACGTCGCGCCGCCGTCGCCGGTGCGGTAGATGCGCGCCGGCGTGCCCGCGGTGAGCAGGAGCGCGCGCTCGGCGTCGAATGCGTGCACGTCGCGGAAGTCGAGCTCGTCCGCGCCGGGGATCGAGATCCGCTCCCACGTCGCGCCGTCGGTCGTGCGCAGGACGGTGCCGCCGGAGCCGCTCGCCCAGCACACGTCGCGCGAGACGGCGCACAGGCCGCGCAGGCTCGCGTCGCTCGGCGCGTCCTGCGGGATCCAGCGGACGTCGGCACAGGGCGCGAGCGACAGGACGGCAGCGAGGAGGAGGAGCATGGTCGAGCACGGCGCGCGCGGCGCCGTTCGGGCGATGCGGCCAGGAGCGGGAGCGGATCAGGGCCCGAGCGGACGGACGAAGCCGCCGATCAGGCTGGCGTCGTTCGGGAGGCAGTCCTTGCCGTTGCCCTGGTCGAAGTCACGCACGACCAGGCGCACGCCGGAGCCGTTCATGACCGCGCCGGGCAGCGGCTCGAGGCCGAAGTCGAACGACGGCGAGACGAAGGTGTTGTGCCACTCCTCGTGGCTGATGAACAGGTCGAGGTCGCTCTGCGACAGGCCGAGCGGCAGGATCAGCGACGGCACGAGCGCGTCGCCGGCTTCGGCGAGGTTCACCTCGCAGTTGTCCTGGAACGTGTCCTGCAGGCCGATGTCGAAGTCGAAGAAGCCGGGGAGCTCGGCCGGCGTCAGGTCGTCGATGTACGCCTGCGGCAGCCAGGACCACGGCGTCATCCCGCCTTCCTGGATCGACTGCGTCTGCGAGTACAGCGCTCCGCCGACCTCGTACAGGTACTCCTCGAGGTCCGCCCGGCGGGTCTGGAGGTGCATGAGCTGGTCCAGCGTGATACCGCCGACGACCTCGCCGCCGTCGTCCTTCTCGACCGACGGCACGTACACCATGCGGTACTGACCGAAGTCGACGTTGCCGATCGTCGCCGCGTCGTTCGCGAAGTCGATCTGCACCGGGCCGAGCAGCGCCTCCGGACCGTTGGGCGCGTCCTCGACCCAGCGCGTGAGCGCCTGGAGCGCCTGAGCGCCGTTCACGCCGATCGCGAGCAGCTTCAGATCGGACGCGCACCCGAGGTTCGAGTGCGACATGCCGAACGACAGGATGCCCGCGGGATAGTGCAGGCAGTTCTTGTCCGGCGCGGGGTTCAACGAGTCGCAGTGGTCGTCCGCGTCGTCGCCCGAGAGGAAGATGAGCCCGGGCGTGCGCACGACGTCGACGATCACGCTGCAGATCGGGATCTCGCACTGCGGCGGCACGACGTCGAGGACCATCTCGAACGTCGGGACGAACGACGCGTCGCCGTCCGCGGACACGAAGCCGTCGTACGTGTGCTGGAACGTCGTCGTGCCGGCAGGCGCCGCGATCACGCCCGGCTTGTTCGGATCGACGTCGAGTCCGTCGCCGTCGGGGTCGAACAGGAGCTGCAGCACGTTCGATCCGACGGGCGGCACGCTGCCGGACACGTCGAACGTCACGGTCGTGCAGAGCGGCACCGTCGCGAGGTTGGAGCCGAACGGCGCCGGAGGATCGGTCGCGACGATCTCGAGCGAGCACGTGCCGCACGCGCAGAGGACCTGGAGCGCCGTGAAGGACTCGCACGTCTTCGTGCAGCCGCTGTCGTCCTTCACCGTCAGGCTCACGTCGAACTCGCACTGCTGCGAGGGACAGCTCGGGCAGACGAACGTGTGCATGATCGTCGGCGACGGGGTGCAGATCGTTCCCGTGCCGCCGCCGAAGTTCCAGCAGTACTCGACGATCGAGCTGCCGGGCGCTGCCATCGACGCGCTCGCGTCGAACATCACCGGCTGCCCGTCGATCGCCGGTCCGACGATGGAGAACGCGCACGTCGGGCTCTCCTCGGGCGGGCACGGCTCGCACTCGGGGTCGACGTTGCCGAACTTCAGGAAGTCGCCCGTGAACGTGCGCTCGGTCGACTCCCAGAGCAGCCGACCGCCGTCGATGTTGCCCATCGCCGCGGGTCCCGCGGTGATCGCGCCCAGGAGCGCCGGCTCGGGGCAGCACTGCGCCGGCGAGCAGGCGATGTCCGCGCAGACGATCGCCCAGCCGGTCTCGAGGTCGTCGTTGCCGTCGCAGCTCAGGTCGAGCTCGTGCGGGTCGTTCGGCGTGTTCAGCGCGAGGAAGAGCTCGTTGAACACCGGCGAGACGACGTTCAGCGGCTCCTCGAACCAGCACTTGAAGTCGCGCGTGGCCGAGAGCTGGAACTCGTTGTCGTTGAAGATGTCGATCTTCAGCGACACGACGTGGTTCACGCCGCCGGTCAGGTTGAGCAACGCGAGCGACGAGCCCGCCGCCGCGACGAACGAATCGATGTAGATCGGGCGCGGCACGCCCTCGTACTCCATGCCATCGAAATCGATCTCGTCGTCCCCGTCGAGATCGGTGTCCGTCCCGGCATCGAGGGGCGAACGGAACGGGATCGCTTCGATCGAATAGACGGCGCCGAACGCCGTGATGACGAGCTCGGAGCCGACGAGGAAGTCGTGCGACCAGTTCGTGTCCGCCTCGGACGGGTCCTGCGCCGACACGAGGACGTAGCCCTCGTTGTTCCCTGCGGCGTTGTGACACGCGGTCAGCACGCTGAGCGTGTCCGCCGGAGTGAGGCTCTCCTGCCGGTCCGAGACGAAGCACTCCAGCGGCCGGAACGGGTCGAGCGGATTCGGTACGACGTTGACGTAGTTGAAGCGCACGTCGGTCGAGCTCGGTCCGGGCCCCACCTTCGCAACGTTCGTCACCGAAATGATCGTGAACCCGGTCCCCGAGCGGTGGACCGGATAGATCAGCACGCTCCCGGGCACGCGACCGTCGGCCGCGGTCAGCCGTGCAGTAGGAACTGCGCGAGCCAGCGCAGAGGACCCGACGAGCGCGGCCGCCAGCGCCGCGGATGCGAGCATCACCGCCTGCATGGTTCTCTCCTCTCGAACCTCCGAAGCGGCGATTCTCGAAACGCGGCTCCCCGCCGTCAAGGACAGCAACGCCGTCAAGCACAGCCGTCAAGCACAGCCGTCAAGCACAGCGAGCCGGGCTGCCTGCGAGGCGGCCCGGCTCGTCGCTTTCGTGCGGACGCTGGTGCTGGTGCTACTCGATCGTGAACTCCGCCAGCGCGGAGCCGGCGACCGGCGGCTCGCCGGGGTAATGGTCGTTCGCGATCAGCCACTGATACGGCAGCGTGACGCCGATGAGCGCCGTCTCGTTCGGGATCGGGACGAATTGCTTGGCGAAGCCGTCGGTCGCGTTCGCGTGGGCGGTGCCGACCGTCTGCGTCTGATGCTCGTACGTCAGGTTCTGGTACAGGTAGCAGCCGTTCAGGCCGAACTCGGTGAGCTCGAGCGGCAGCGCCTTGTCCTGGTACAAGACCTTCGAGGTGCCGACATAGAGGAAGGCGCGCACGCCGCCGGGGACGTTGGTCACCTCGGCGTAGAACGCCGACGCGCCGATCTTCGCGACGCCCGAGCCGCCGATCTGCGGCAGAGCGCCGTAGTACGAGCACGGCGTGCCCGACACGACGACCTGGCTCTGCGGCGCCGTCTCGAACCCGTCGATCCGGCGCCCCTCGACGCCCGACTCGTCGATGACCACGACGTCGTGGACCGCCGCGAACGTCGGGCGGGTCGTCAGCACGAGCTTCGTCGAGTCGACGAAGATCGCGCCGCCCGGCTCGCCGGCGACGTAGATCTGGTCGCCGATGACGACCCGCGCGCGCGGCCGGAACCCGGTGCCGGTGATCTCGAGCGTCGTGCCGCCCGCGGGCGGCCCGACCGCCGGAAACACGCTCGCGACGACGGGGTCGGGCGGCGTGATCTCGAGGGCGGCGGGCAGGATGCTCACGGAGCCCCCCGGGGCCGTGATCTTCAGGTCCACGTGTCCCGGCTCCGCTCCCGGCGGCACGATCACATCGAAGTTCGCCTGAACCCCGAACAAGAGCGGCGTTCCGATGGTGATCGACGGATCGCTGGCTTCGATGACGGACCCTGCCACGAGCCCCTTGCCATGGATGCCGACGAAGGTTGTCACACCCGCCGTGGTCCGGAGCGGGAAGTCGTCTTGGTCGTCTCCCAGCCGGACGAACACCGGCGGAGCG
Source organism: uncultured Planctomycetaceae bacterium (assembly GCA_964528575.1). Lineage (GTDB taxonomy): Bacteria > Planctomycetota > UBA1135 > UBA1135 > CAZGTQ01. The sequence goes on from CAZGTQ010000358.1 coordinate 7,099, forward strand.
GCGAGGATCGTCCCGACGTTCACCGTCGATTGGCTCCCCCCCACGACGACCGGATTCCCCAACTCGGTTGCGCCGAAGTCAGTCTGGATCGTCTTGCCAGAGATGTCGTTCGAACCGACCGGCTTGATCAACGGGACCACGTAGAGCGAGTAGGTGTCCGGCTCGATCCCGTGCAGGAAGAACGTCCCGTCGTCGGCTGTCAGGTCCGCGCCGTACGTCCGTCCGTTCGAATCGCGCGCTATGACGTAGGCGCCCTTCACGACGGTGCTGCTCGAGGACCTTCGCACCGTGCCGGTGATGGAGGCGAACGTGGCCGACGGGTAGGCGTCGCGCATTCCGTTGACCTCGTCCATCGAGATGCTGCGGCCGAGCGTGTTGCTGGTACCGACGTAGGGCAGCATCACCCCACCGACGAAGCCGCTGTGGTCGAGCCCGAGGAAGTGACCGAGCTCGTGCGTCACGACCTCGCCGATGTCGAAGCCTCCCGACTTGGACGTCGTGAACTGGTAGGCGACGCCGTTCAGGAGGATGTCTGCGTCGAGGATCTTCCCGTTCGGATCGACAGCGAGCTGGGTGATTGCGACGGCGCCGATCCCGCCAGGGAAATAGCCGGTCGTGTCGTTCTCATCGAAGAGGACGGTTTGCAGGTCTTGCTTCCAATAGTCGGTCCGGGCTTGCTGCGAGGGGCTCGTGTCCTCCACCAGCCGAATGGACGAACCGACGGCGTCGTTCCAGCTTTGGATCGCGTTGCGAATCGCGGCGAGGTCGGTCCCGTCGGAGACGTCGCCGGAACCGGCGGCATTGAGCACGATCGGGACGTTCGAGGGGTCCGGCCATGCCAGCTCGGCACCCGTCGAGAACACGAACAGGCGCACGTGCGAAAATGTCGCGGGCACGATCAGACCGAGCGTCAGCGCGCCGACGAGCAACTGCTTACGGCGCCCCACCTCAGCGGGCCTCCGCGGTGCGCTTCGCGCGATCGGCCGCGCACAGCGCCTCGAGGCGAGCGACGAGATCGGCGTACCCGTACGCTCGAACGCCATCCGCCTCGTGACCTTCGCCGAAGCCGGCACCGCCCGCGTCTTGCACCGCGACGCGACCGCGAGCGGCTGCGACGATGCTCAGCTTGCCCTGGCCGAGGCCGATCGGCATGCGGATCCCGGTCGAGCCAGTGCGACTCAGGAAGACGATGGCGCGCTCGCCCTCGACGAATCTCGGCAGGCCGGGGATCAGCAGCGCACTGCCGTCGGGAAGGACCCCGCCCGGCATCCGCACGACGCGCACGGCCTCGTCGTCGCCTTTCCACGTGCGCGCAACGTCGAAGACGTATTCCGTCTCGACGCGGTGGCTCTCGTGATGGATGAACGAGCGTGACTCGGCGACGCGCGCCTCGAACACGAGCTCGGCACGCTCGACGAGCTCGTCGAGATCCATGCGCTCGACGGTGCTCGCCGCGGCGCCCGCTCGCGTGTACGCGAGCAAAGCCAACACGCCGGCCAACAGGGCGGCGGTGGCCGCTCTTCCTGCGCTCCTCATCGTGGTCCTTCCCCCGAAGTTGCCCCGGACCGTGGCGCTGGCCACGCGGCTCCCTGCGTGAAGCTGCCGGCGACGGTCCTGGCG
>CAZGTQ010000359.1:0-9595 GCA_964528575.1 uncultured Planctomycetaceae bacterium
GGGAGGTGCCAGGTGCGGCACCTGGCACCTCCCTGTCGCTGAACGACAACAAGGTGTGCGACACCGGCGCGCGTCGCTCGACTGTCAGCGGCGCCGGCGGCCGCCGCCCTTCGACTCCTCGAGCTTCTCCTCGATCTTCACGGTGCCGCCCTCGGCGACCGTGACGTCGTCGAACGAGCCCTTGCCGAGCTTCTCGTGCCAGTACGACACCTTGTACTCGCCGGGCGGGAGCGCGACGTTCAGGCTGCCGTCGAGCTCGGTCTTGGCGAAGTAGTCGTCGGTCGCGACGACGTGCGCGCCCATCCAGGGGTGGATGTCGCACGTCACCTTGATCATCTCCTCGAGCTTGACCTCGCGCACTTCCTTGCCCTGGGACGCGACGTTCAGGTTGAAGGAGGGGTTCTTCCTCGAGATCGTGTGCACGTTGTGCGCGACCTCGTCGCTGTTGTGATACGCGACGGTCGCGCCGGTCGGCACGACGAGCACGTGGGGCTCGAAGCGGCAGCGCTTCTGATCCATCGTGAACGGCTCTTCGGGGATCTCGCGCTCGACCTTGCCGCCCTTGGGCTCGAAGAACAGCACGACGTCGGCGATGCCGCCCTTCTCGCTGATGCGCAGCGTGCGGTCGACCTTGTCCATCTCCTCGCCCTCGGCGCAGCAGCCCTTCGACTTGTCCGCGGCGATGTCGAGCGCCACGAGCGGCTCGGGCCGCTCGCCGTCCCACGAGATCATGCCGGTGACCGTGCCGGTACCGGTCGTCGGCCCCGACGGCGGAGGTGAATCGGAAGCGAGCGAGACGAGGGCCACCGCGGAGGTGCACCCCAGGAGGATGAGGGCTTTCATGCGTAATGCTCCGTCTGACGGCTCTACTGCCGCGGCAGAGAGTCCATGTTGTACAGCCAGTCGAGAACGGCTCCGATCTGCTCGGCGGGCGAGCCGGGATAGGCCGCCTGCCACTGGTTCGGAACCTGGAAGTTGGCGGGCATCGCGGTGCCCGGGTAGATCAGCGAGGGGGCCTGGAGCCAGGCGTGCGTCCACTCCTCGCGCAGGCGCTCGCGTACGCCGTACAGGTCCGGCGCCCACGCGATCGGGTCCTGCGGCGGGCGCGCGCCCCGCACGAAGTGGCATTGGCCGCAGTGGACGCCCTCGCCCGACGTGTCGAGCGCGAGGTACTCGGCCCGCTCGAAGTGGTCGGGCATCTCGGCCAGCTGCGCCGCGATGTGCGCGGGGCTGCGGCGCTCGGTCTGCTCGTAGCGCGGGTCGACCGACGGCCACCAGTCGCGGTCCTCGGTGAATCCCTGCTCCCGCGCATAGGACATCAGCTTCTCGAAACCCGCTTCGATGTCGGGTTTCACTCCGTTCTCGATGCCGCGCACGGCGTCGGGCAGGAGCCCGGCGCCCTCGGCGATCTCCGCGACGCTCTTGCCCAGGTGCAGCCGCAGCTTGCGAGCGAACGTCGCCGGCCAGTCCCGCTTCGCCGCGTACGCGAAGTAGTCCGCGATCGCCGCGGCCTGGTCCTCGCCGCCCTCGTCGTACGTGAACGTGGGCATGCGGACGCGGATCTGCTCGCGGACCGGGAACGGATCCTCGAGGAACGCATAGAACCAGTCGCGGTGGACCTTGTTGCCCTGGTCGATGAGCACGGGAGGCGCGAACGTCCAGCGTAGCTTCTCGTACTCCTCCTCGCCGTAGAAGCGCCACTGACCGTCGACGTCCTCGATCTTGCCCTCGCCGTCGGGATCGGCGGTCGTCTGGTTGTACGCCGAGTTGATGTAGTAGTCGGCGACCACCTCGACGAAGTCACCGCCGCGCGGCGGGTGGACCTCGATCGCGCGCGGGTCGAGCACGAGCGGGGCGTTGGCATCGAGACCGAGGTCGGGCGCGGGCTCCCACAACTGCGCGTAGGCGCTCTCGGTGACGAACTCGGGGTCCTCCTCGCGCTGGAACGCCTCGTACGCCTCGAGGTGCTTCGCCCAGCGCTCGGGGTCCATCGGCGGCGGGATGAACTCGTCGTCGAGCACCCGGAACTGCGCCGCCACGTCGTGGTGCTGCCCCTCCTCGTCGGTCCACTCGACGCGGCCGGGCTCGACCACGTGACATGCCATGCAGTTCTTCTGGCGGATCGCGCGCAGGCCGGCGTCCATCGCCGCCTGGCCCTCGTCCGGCACCATCTTCGCGCGCTCGACCTCGTCGTCGACGAGCCCGGCGACGAACGTGACGATGCTCTCGATCTCGTTCGGCTCGAAGCCGAACCAGGGCATCTTCAGCTTCTCGAGCGGGTTCTTGATCTTCTCGCGGTCGTACGAGCGCGGCGCGTGCAGCTTCTGCTCGAGCCACGGCTCGCGGTAGCCCAAGAACGCCTTGCGCTCGTGGAAGTCCCAGTCGTTCTCGCGCGCGAGGATCGAGGGGAGGAAGCCGAAGTCGAGCTTGTCGACGGTCTTCGACGCCCAGTTCGTCAGCTCGGCCCCGATCGGCATCTCGTTCTCGAGCCCGGCGATCTCGTGGCACGAGTAGCAGCCGTGGTTGCGCACGAGGTGCTCGCCGACGGCGACGAGCAGCGCCTCGTCGTCGGCCCACTCGCCCTCGAAACGCTGGTTGATCGCCTGGCGGCCTTCGCGCAGGAAGAACCAGCGCGCCTGCTCCTCGAGCGCGCGACGGTCGAAGTCCGGCATCGCCGGCTCCCAGCCCTCGGGCACGTCGCGGAACACCTCGTCGTCCCCCTCGAGGATGTACGCGGTCACGTCCGCCGCGTCCTGGTCGGACAGGCGCAGGTCGGGCATGCGCGTCTCGGGCCAGTACGCGGTCGGATCCTTGATCCACCAGTACAGCCAGCGGGGGTCCTTGATCTTGGTCGCGACGCCGCGCAGGTTCGGCCCGTGGTCGTTGGTCTCGCGCACCATCATCGCGGGATCGCGGACAGGCTCCTCGCCCTCCTCGTACGGCGCGAGGTTGTGGCACGCGAGGCAGCCGGTGAGGCGGAAGACCTCCTTGCCGCGCAGCGGGTCGCCCTCGACGGGCAGCGGCGGGAGCGGCTGCTCGGGCGCGCGCGCGAGGATGAACTCCGTCACGGCGCGCACGGCCGTGTCGTTCCACGACTGGCCGAGGATCGGCTCGGACTCCTCGCCCCAGTTCGGCGCCGCGACGATCACCTGCTCGGGCGCGTAGTTCTCGAGGTGGAAGACTTGCGGCATCCACGTCGTCGGCCGGAACTCACGCGGACGAGCGATCCACGACGCGACCCAGTCCGGCTCGAGCTTCGCCTGCATGTTCTTCAGCGACGGTCCCGGACGACGCTGCGTCGGGAACCACTCGACCTTGTGGCACGCGTAGCAGCCGTAGCGCTCGAACAGCTCGTAGCCGCGGCTGACGTCGGGCGCCTCGTCGGCGATCAGCTCCATCGACGTCGTGTGGCACTGGACGCAGCCCGCCTCGGTGTACTTCGCGGGCAGCATCGGCCAGTCCCAGTGGTGCTGCTTGTGCCAGTGGTGCTCGTTCTGCCATGCGGCCTTCTCGGCCTCGTCGTCCGGCCGATGGTCGGCGCGGATGAAGTCGAGCGCCTCGCCCGCGCCGCGGTGGCAGATCGTGCAGCCGAAGTCGTTGTACGGGTGCGGAGAGCGCGCCGACAGGTACAAGTCGAGCCGCGGGTGCGGCGCGTACGGCTGGGGCGCGTCCTCGAAGTCCGGGCGCTCCATCCCGAGGTGGCACGTCTCGCACATGTCGATGCGGCGGCCGCGCATGAAGTTGAGCTCGACGGTCAGGTCCGCGGGAACGACCTTCCTGACCTTGTACTTCGGGTCGACGAAGTCGAGCCCCGGGAAGTCGCGGATGGCGTTCGCGATCACCTCGGGCGCCGCGTCGGGATCGAGCTTGTTCAGCTTCGTCCGCAAGAGGTCGAGATCCTTCGTCGCCGACGCGAGCGTCTGCTCGGCGTCGGTGATCGAGGCGTAGGCCGCGTCCACCTCCGCCTTCGCCTCGAGCCAGATCGCCTCGGACCCCTCGCGCTCCGCGGTCGCCGCGTTGAGCGCGGCCTCGAACTCGCGGAAGCGCTCGCGCAGCGCGGGATCGATCTGCTGCCCCGCGTCACGGGCGTGCAGGACCTCTTCCTCGTAGACGTACTTCTCCCAGTTGTACTCCTGCTTCGCCGCCTTCTCGACGTCGGTCAGACGGTCGAGCTCGGCCTTCTTCAGGCGCAGCTCCTTCTGCGCCGGCTCGATCTGGGCCCGCCGGTCCTCGAGCTCGCTCTCGGCGCGCCCGACGACCGCGGCCAGGCGCTCCTCGTCGGCGAGCGCGGCCTGCATCTCCTGCGCCGCGAGCTCCTCGCGCGCCTTCTCGGCGTCCATGGCGAAGAACTTGCGCTGGTGGTCCTTCCAGGACGCGGCCCAGTCGTCGAGCACCATCCACGCGATCGATGCGAGGAGCAGGAAGCTCGACAGCAGGAACCACTTGTTCAGCGTCGAGACGTGGTAGTGGGTGTCGCCGCGGTCAGCCATCTCAGACGTTGAAGAAGTATTCGGGGATGCCGACGATGTACTTCAGCGACACCGTCCAACGCAGGAGCATCTTCATCGGCATCAGCAGGAACCAGCACATCAGGTGCATGAAGATGTGGAAGCGCACCGGACCCGCTTCCTCGAAATAACGCTTGAAGACGGTCTTCGCCGCGAGCAGCGGCACGACGGTGAAGAATCCGAGCAGCGCGATGATCCCCGGCGCTTCGCGCATCAGGATCGAGTCGGGCCGCGGCATGTCGAGCAGCATGACCCAGAAGTAGGTCGACAGGTCGACGTTCACCATCGGCTCGAGCTTGTGCGGGTCCCAGTACTCGAACGGGCCGAAGAACGACCAGTTCGGGCCGCGCAGGAACGTGCCGAGGATCACCAGCGCGACCCAGAACAGGATGAACCCGAACCAGAAGAAGAGCACCGCGAACGGGCGCTGAGCGACCGTGAAGTAGCCGTTGCCGCGCGGGTTGACGTCGAGGTACGGGATCGCGCACAGGCCTACGATGATGAAGCTCGGCAACAGCACGCCCGCGATCCACGGGTCGAAGTAGACGAGCATCTCCTGCAGCCCGAGGAAGTACCACGGCGCCTTGGACGGGTTCGGCGTCCGGGCCTGCGCGGCGGCCTCCTCGATCGGCGCGGGGATGCCGACGCTCCAGATCGTGATCAGCGCGCCGAACAGCACGACGCAGATCAGCTCGCTGAACACGAGGTCCGGCCACGTGAACACCTTCTGCTTGGCGAGCTCGCCCTCGAGCGGCGGCTCGCCCCGCGCCATCCGCTCGTCGTTCTGCACGCCTCGCCGCAGCGCGAGCCACGTGAAGAAGACGACCGCCGCGAGCAGGATCACGATCGGGACGTTGTCGGGCTTCGTGACGATCAGGTTGAAGTTCGGATCGCCCCACGCCCACGCGAAGAAGAGCGTCCCGACGACGAAGAACGTGACGATGACGATGTTCCGCGCGAAGAACTTGCGGAAGTAGAAGACCGCCAACAGGAGCGCCGTCATGCCGACGAAGAAACGCGTCGGCTCCGACATCCAGTCGAACAGGTCCTTGATCGCTTGGCCCATGGCTCCGTCGGCGTGCCTACAGGGGTCCGGAGATGCCGCCGTCCTTGCGGACGCGCCAGAAATGCACCGCCATCAGCGTCGCGGCGACGAGCGGGAACCCGACGCAGTGCAACACGTAGAAGCGCAGGAGCGCGCCCTCGCCGACGAAGCGCCCCGCGAGCAGGCCGAAGCGCACGTCGTCGCCGGCGTGGATGAAGTGCAGGCCGCCGAACGAGAGCAGCGCGGCGCCCGGGCCCTCGTGGCCCAGGAACGGCGTCGCGCGCGCCATGTTCGTGCCGACCGTGATCGCCCACACGGCGAGCTGGTCCCACGGGAGCAGGTAGCCGGTGAAGGACAGGAGCAGCGTGATCACGAGCAGGATCACGCCGACGTTCCAGTTGAACTCCCGCGGCGGTTTGTACGAGCCGGTCAGGAATACGCGATACATGTGCAGCCACACGGTGATGACCATCATGTGGGCCGACCACCGGTGCATCTCGCGCATCACGCCGATCGGCACGTGCTCGCGCAGCGCCATGATGTCGCTGTACGCGTACTCGACCGTCGGCCGGTAGTAGAACATCAGCAGCAGACCCGTGACCGTCTCCAAGAGGAACAGGAAGAAGGTCAGCCCGCCCATGCACCACGTGTACGACAGGCGGATGCCGCTGCGCCGCACCTTGACCGGGTGCAAGTGCAGGAAGACGTTCGACAGCACCGCGAGCGTCCGGTTGCGCGGCGTGTCGGGATAGCCGTGGCGGAAGACGGACCGCCAGAGCTGCGTCTCCCTGACGAGCTTGTAGAGCTTGTTCATCGAGAGTCCGGGGGGGACGGAAGGGACTGGAGCAGAGCGCGCGAGACTCGCCGGCCGGCGCCGGCGCGCTGGAGAGCGTGCTGAAGGGCGTGCTGGAGAGGGCGGTTCAGACGGCGAGGAACGCGCCGTCGAGGCTCCACTGCCCCTTCTCCTCCTGGTACTTGGTGTTCTTGTCGATCAGGATCTGACCGTCCTCGGCGAGCGTGATCTTGTACCGCTCGAGGGGCCGCGGCGCGGGTCCCTCGATGTTGATCCCGCTCTTGACGAAGCCGCTGCCGTGGCAGGGGCACTTGAACTTCTCGTCCGAGGGCAGCCAGTTCGGCGTGCATCCCAGGTGCGTGCACACCGTGGAGAGCGCGTAGAAGCCCGACGGGTTCGACTGGCGCACGAGCCACACGCCGTAGCTCGTCTTGAAGCGCTCGTCGACCTGGTCGACCGCGTACTCCTCGGGGTAGCCCGCCTTGAACTCCTGCGGCGGCTCGTAGAGCACGTTCGGGTACATGAAGCGCCCGACCGCGCCGAGCGCGGCCGCCGTCGCGGCGGTGAACGTCGCCCAGCCCAGACCGAGGAGCGACAGGAAGCCGCGACGCGACACCTCGCCGCGCAGCGGGGCGCGCACCAGCGGCTTGGCGGGCTTGTCGGCGAGCCGGGGAGCCTTGCTTTCGACCACGGAGCAGAACCTCTGGAAAGGGAGCCCATCCCAGGCGCGCGCGGCGCCGCTGGGGTCCGGATTCGCCGCCGCGGCCCTCGGCGGCAGACCCCACTGGGATCACGGGGCGATCAGGATGGGAGAGCCCTCGGGCGATCGCAAGCCCGAGGAACGAGAACAGCGACGGCAGACGCGATTCGGGATCATTCCGTCTCGCCCGTGGGTGCCGGCTCGGCGGCCTGCTCCGCTACCGCGCGCAGCGCGCGCAGGGCCGCCTCGCGCACCTCGGGGTCGGCATCCTCCTCGGCCAGCTCGCGCAGGAACGCGCGGTCCTCCTCGCGCCCCAGCCCGCCGAGGCCGAGCGTCGCGGTCCGGCGCGCCGCGCTGACCTCCTGCGCGCGCGCCCAGCGCGCCTCGTCGAGCTTGCGGTCGAGCTCGTACGTCGCCGGGTCGATCAGCTCGCGCAGGACCGCGGCCCCCGCCGGGTCGCCCAGGCGCGCGAGCGAGACCGCCGCCTGCCCGCGCAGCTCGAGATCGCCGTCCTCGAGCAGGCCGCGCAGCGCTGCGAGCGTCGCCTCGCCCGGCATGCTCTGCAGCGCGCCGATCGCCATGTGCTGCAGCCCCTGATCGGGGTGGTCGAGGAACTCGATCACCGCCGGCGCGTGCTCGGAATTGCCGAGCGTGCCGAGCGCCTGGAGCACGAAGAAGCGCTTCTGCCCGTCCGGATCCGCGTCCTCGGGCATCGCGAGCAGCTCGACGAGGTGCTCCTCCCCCGCCTCGTCGCCCAGGCGCGCGAGCAGGATCGCGAGCACGTAGCGCGCGTCGTACTCGTCCTCGTCCGTCTGCTCCCACGCGCGCTGCACGTCGGGGACGTAGCGCGCGTCGATCCCCCACGGCGGGTCCTCGCCCGCTTCGACCGCCTGCCAGTCCTCGAGCACCTGGCGCACGAGGTTGAACGACGCCTGCTCGCGCTCGTTCGCGCCGCCGTGGACCATCGTCCGCAGGTTGTCGCGCGGTCCCGCCTCGTCGCCCGCGATGGCGCCGAACAGCACCCACACGAGCACGAGCACGATGACGATCATCGCCGGGACGACGAGCAGCGGGACGAACAGGTTGCCGTAGGGCGCCTCGGGCTCGCCGCCGGCGCGGGGCCCGTCGGGCTGGTCGGGGATCTCGATCTCGGTCATGGGCAGGCTCGCGAAGCCGGGAGCTTAGCTCGCCCGCCGGCCGTCTTCACCCGCCGGCCGCGTCGCCGCGGGCGGCCAGCTCGCCCTGCAGCCGCAGCGCGTCGGAGTGCCGCGGCTCGAGAGCGAGCACGAGGTGGAGCGTCTCGCGCGCCTCGTCCGGCCGCTCGAGCGCCGCGAGGGCCGACGCGCGCAGATAGAGCGACCCCGCGTCCACGCGGTTCGAGAGCGCGACCGAGGAATCCGCGAGGCGCAGCGCCGTCTCGGGGTCGCGCAGCGACTCGTCCGCGCAAGAGAGCAGCAACGTCGCGAGCGAGTCGAGCGCCCGGCGCTGGCCCGGCGCGGCGATCACGGTCTCGCGCAGGAGCTCGATCGCGGCCGCCTCGTCGCCCTCGTCGGCGAGGATCCACGCCTCGACCACACGCGCGTCGGGGTCGTCGGGCGCCACGGCGTAGCTGCGCGCGAGCTCCTCGCGCGCGAGCTCGAGCCGGCCGTTCGCGCGGTGGACGCTCGCCAGAACCGCCGCGCGGCGCGCCTCGGAGAGCGGCGGGTCGAACTCCAGCGCCCCCGCTTTCTGGAGCAAGGTGATGCGCCCGTGCGTCTCGTGCGACGCTTCGGCGCGCTCCTCCTCGCCGAGCTCGCGCAGCGCGTTCGCGAGCACGAGGTGCCCGCGCAGATGGTCGGGCCGCGCGCGCAGGCCCGCCTCGAGGGCTCGGACGGCGCCGGCGGCGTCGCCGCCATCGAGCAGGAGCTGTCCGCGCATCACGAGCAGGTCGCCGTCGAACGGCGCCGCGGCGAGCCCGCGCTCGACCTGCGCCCGTGCGTGCTCCGGCGCGCCGATCTCGCGCAGCACGAGCGCCGCGAGCGCGTGCACGCGCGGGTTGTTCGGCGCCAGCTCCTCGGCGCGCTGCAGGTGCCAGAGCGAGCGCGCGTGCGCGGCGCTGCGCCAGTAGACGTCCGCGAGGACGAGGTGCGCCTCGACGCGCCGGGGGTCGCCGGCGAGCGCGCGCAAGAGCTCCCGCTCGGCGAGCAGCGGTAGGTCGAGGTCGTAGAACAGCCGGCCGAGCTCCGCGCGCTTCGCGCTGCCGTCGGGGTCGAGCGACAGGAGGCGCCGCAGCCGATCGATGCGCATCCGCTCGGCGCGCGGCTGGGAGTCGAGCACCTCGCTCTCGAGCGCGAGCTGGTCCGCGTCGGGCTCGGGCAGCGGGTCGGGCGGCGGCAGCGGCTCGAGCGGCAGCGGCGGGAGCGCGGGCGGGCCGTCGGCCGCGTCGGCCGTATCGCCGGCGGCGAGAGTGTCGACCGTGTCGCCGCCGTGCATCGTGTCGACCGCGGCGGCGGGCTCCTCGCCCGCCGCGCGCTGCGCGCGCGCGGCCGCCCGCCGAGCGGCCTCGCTGC
>CAZGTQ010000360.1:0-12213 GCA_964528575.1 uncultured Planctomycetaceae bacterium
GCCGCGCTCCTCGCCGCGCTGTGGCTGCGGCGCGAAGGCTCGCCCGAGGGGGACGCCGCGCAACCCGACGCGGGCGCGCTGGAGGGCGGCGGACGCACCGCCGTCGTCGCGCCCGCGGACGCGGACGGGGCGGCTGCGAACGCGAACGCGGGCGCCGCACCCGACGACGCGTCGAGCGGCGACGTCGCGGGCTCGCCGTCGCCTGCGCCCGGTGCGCTCGGCGGCGCCGCGAGCGAGCGGCTCGGCGCCGGCGTCGACGTCGTCCCGCTCGCGCCCGGCGCGCGCGCCGAGCCGCCGGGGCTCGTCCCCATCGACGGCGGCGACACGACGATCGGCACGACGCGCGAGCGCGCGAGCGAGCTGATCGCGCAGACGCAGTTGCGCATCATCGTCGGCGAGACGCCGCAGCACGTCGTGCGCGTGGACGACTTCCTGCTCATGGTCACCGAGGTGACCAACGAGCAGTACGAGGAGTTCGTGCGCGCGACGGGGGCGCAGCCGCCGCGGAAGTGGGGCGACAAGGCGATCGACGCCGCGCTCCGGCGCTTCCTCGAGAGCGAGCAGGAGCGGATCGTGAAGGCCAGGCTGGAGGGCGAGTCGATCGAGCGCCGCACGTTCGACAACGGCCGTTGGTGGGACGCGAACTGGCGCGACGCGGAATGGGAGGTGCCGACCGACGGTGCCGACCTGCCGGTCGAGTTCGTCGACTACGAGGGCGCGCGCGCGTACGCGGCGTGGGCGGGCCTGCGCTTGATGACCGAGCTCGAGTACCAGCGCGCCGTCCGCGGCGACACCGTCCGCGACTATCCCTGGGGCGATGAATTCGTGCCGCAGGAGCACGCCGCGACTCTCGAGTGCGAGCGCGACCTCTCCTGGGCGGTGGGCAGCTTCGCGGACGGCGTGTCGAAGGAGGGCGTCTTCGACCTCGCCGGCAACCTGTGGGAGTGGACGTCGAGCCCCTACGTCGAGTATCCCGGCTACAAGCCGCTGCGCGTCGAGTTCGGCGAGAAGCGCGATGCGCGCGAGGAAACGGTGATCGCGAGCTGGAACGCGAGCGAGCGCGTCGTCGTCGGCGGCTCGTACAAGAACGACGGCGCCGCCGCGCGCGCGGCGACGCGGCGCGCGACCGAGCGTTTCCAGGCGACGGACGCGCTCGGCTTCCGTTGCGCGGCGAGCCCGTGGCCCGCCTTCGACGCGGCGACGCACGCGGCGGAGCGGCTGGACGCGCTCGAGCTCGCGCCCGAGCGCACGGTCGCGCTGCATCGCTGGCGCAGCCGGCGCGGCGAGGCGGACGTGCCCGATTACCGCGTGATCACCGGCTACGACCACGTGCTGTTCGTCCCCGCGGCGGCGGCGCCCGCAGAGAGCGCGCGCGAGCTCGCGTCGCTGGCGGACGGAGCGGAGCGCCCGCTGGGCGCTCTCGCGACGACGCTGCCGCTCGTGCGCCCCGCGCTCGAGCCGGGCGTGTACGCGCTCACGACCGACGGCGCGCGCGTCCTCGTGCGCAACGCCCACGGCGACGTGCTCGCGGAGGCGAGCGCGGAGCTCGTCTGGACGCGGCGCTCCGCGCCGGCGCGCGGCTGGCGCGCCGCGTGCGACGGCGCCGGCCTGGACGTGCTCGTGCTCGAGGCGCCGCTCGTCCCCGCGGACGCACCGGCGGGACCGCGGCTGCGGCTCGAGCTGGCGCTGGCGCCCTGCACGCTCGACGGCGTCTGGCGCTGAGCCGCCAGTCGGCGAGCGGGAGCGAAAGAAAGCGGACGACGCCCGCCACCGCTGCCTGCGCGGCTCGGTCCCCCCGGGCGGGAGGGGGCTAGGGACGGCCCCCCCTGGGGGTCCTTGCTCGAAGGCGGCTGTCCCGCCGCGCCCCCCCTACAGTCCCGCCAGGTTGCGCTCGAGGAGCTCCAGCTCGAGGCCCATTTCGGCGCGGCGGGTGCGCTCGCCCTCGACGATGTCGGGGTCGGCGCGCTCGACGAAGCTCGGGTTCGCAAGCTTCTTGTCGATGCCGGCGATGCCGTTGCGCAGCTTGTCGACGCGCTGGCCGAGCGTCTCCTTCAGCTTCGCGAGATCGACGTCGGCGCCGAGCGGGACGATCACCTCCATCGCGCCGGCGACCGCGACCGCGGACGACGGGGGGCGCTCGGCGCGCTCGACGACCGTCAGATCGGACAGAAACGCGAGCGCGCGGGCGCTCGCGTCGTGCTCGGCGAGCACGTCGCGCTCGGCCGCGCGCGGGGCGCAAACCGTCGCCGCGAGCGGCTTGCGCCCGTCGACCATCGTCAGCGCGCGCACGTTGCGCACCGCGCGGACGAGCGTCTGGATCACGTCCATCTGCTCCTCCGCCTCCGCGTCGGGCGCGATGCCCTCGGCGGTCGGCCACGGCGCGCGGATGAGCTGCGTCGCCGGCTCCTCGCCCATGGCGTCGTGGAGCGCCTTCCAGAGCACCTCGGTCTGGAACGGCGTGAACGGGTGCAGGAGCGCGAGCGCGTCGCGCAGCACGCGCGCGAGGATCCCGCGCGCAGCCGCGGCCGACGCCGCGTCGTCGCCCGACAGACGCGGCTTGGCGAGCTCGAGGTACCAGTCGCAGTAGTCGTTCCACACGAAGCGATAGAGCTCGCCGATCGCGTCGTTGAAGCGGTACTCCTCGAGCGCGACCGACACCGTCTCCGTCACGCGCGCCAGGCGCGAGAGGATCCAGCGGTCCTCGAGCGTCTCCGCCGAGCGAGCGTCGCCCGCCCCGCGCGCGGCAGGCGCGCTCGTGCCGGACAAGCTGGAGCACACGAAGCGCGCCGCGTTCCACACCTTGTTCGAGAAGCGGCGGCCGTCCTCGAAGCGGTTCTCCGCGAGCTTCACGTCCTGGCCCTCGCGGGTCAGGCTGATCAGCGAGAAACGCACGGCGTCGGCGCCGTACTTCTCGATCATGTCGATCGGGTCGATGCCGTTGCCCGCGCTCTTCGACATGCGGCGGCCCTGCGCGTCGAGCACCGTCGCGTTGATGTAGCACGTGCGGAACGCGCAGCGCCGCTCGATCGGCAGGTGGTCGAGGAACTCGTACCCCGCCATGATCATGCGCGCGACCCACAGGTAGATGATCTCGCGCGCGGTCGCGAGAAACTGCGTCGGATAGAAGCGCGCGAGATCGGGCGTCTGGTCCGGCCAACCGAGCGTCGCGAACGGCCACAGCCAGGACGACGCCCATGTGTCGAGCACGTCCTCGTCCTGCCGCACGATCGGTTTTTGCGTCTGGGGGTGCGGCGAGCCGAGCTCGAGGTCCTCGCGCGACGCGACCGGAACCCCGTCCGCGTCGTACCAGACCGGGATGCGGTGCCCCCACCAGAGCTGGCGGCTGATGCACCAGTCGCGCACGTTCTCCAGCCAGTCGAGATAGACCTTCGTCCAGCGCGCCGGGCGCAGCTCGAGGTGCCCCTCTTGCACCGCGCGGATCGCAGGGCCGGCGAGCGGCTCCATCTTCACGAACCATTGCTCGCTGACGATCGGCTCGATCGGCGACTTCGAACGGTCGCTGATCATCAGGTTGTGCTGGATCGTCTCGACCTTCTCGACGAGGCCGAGCGCCTCCATGTCGGCGACGACCTTGTCCCGCGCCGCCTCGCGCGAGAGCCCCGCGTACGCGCCCGCGGCCTCGCCCATGCGCCCGTCGCGCTCGAGCAGGTTCACGATCGGCAACCCGTGCCGCTGGCCGCGCTCGTAGTCCGCCGGGTCGTGCCCCGGCGTGACCTTGACCGCGCCCGTGCCGTACGCAGGATCGACGCTCTCGTCGGCGACGACCGGGATCGGCCGGTCCATCAGCGGCAGGATCACGTTCGTCCCCACCACGTCGGCGTAGCGCTCGTCGCCGGGGCTCACCGCGACGCCCGTGTCGCCGAGCATCGTCTCCGGTCGCGTCGTCGCGACCGTGACGAAGCGGCCCTCGCGGCCCTCGAGCGGGTAGCGCAAGTAGTAGAGCTTCGTCTTGCGCGCGACGTACTCGACCTCGTCGTCGGACACCGCCGTCTGCAGCACGCAGTCCCAGTTCACGAGCCGCGCGCCGCGGTAGACCAGGCCCTTCTCCCACAGGCGCACGAACGCCTCGCGCACCGCGCGCGACATCGCCGGCTCCAACGTGAAGCGCGTGCGCGACCAGTCGCACGACGCGCCGAGCCGGCGGAACTGCTCGAGGATCTTGTTGCCGTGCTCCTCCTTGAACGCCCAGACCTCGGCGAGGAACGCGTCGCGGCCGAGGTCCTCGCGCGTCTTCCCCGTCTGCTCGTACAACCGCCGCTCGACGACCGCCTGCGTCGCGATGCCCGCGTGGTCGGTGCCGGGCAGCCAGAGCGCGTCGTAGCCCTGCATGCGCCGGTGGCGGATCACGATGTCCTGCACCGTGCCGTTGAGCGCGTGCCCCATGTGCAGGACGCCCGTCACGTTCGGCGGCGGGATCATGATCGTGAACGCCTCGCGGCCCTGCGCCACGGGCGCCTCGGGCGCGTCGTGCGCGGCGGGCGCGAACGCGCCGGAACGGCTCCAGGCGTCGTAGACGTCCTGCTCGTAGTCGTGCGGGTCGTAGCGCGGCGGCAGTTCCATGGGAGCTCGGGCGTCGGGGCGGCGGAGGACGAGCGCGCCATGTCACCCGCGCGCGCGGGACGGGTCAAGCGAGCGGGTCGCCGAGCTGCGTGCGCAGGAGCGCGCGTGCCCGCCCGACCGCGAGGGACGCGTCGCGAGGCCGCAGCTCGGCGAGCCCGGCGTCCGCGCGGCGCGCGGGCTCGACGAGCGCCTCCGCGTCGTCGCGTCCCGCCGCGCGCAGCACGGCGAGCCCGAGCTCGAGCCGCGTGCACCGCGTCGGCCCCGCGAGATGGACGATCCCGCGGGTGCGCGCGTCGTCCGACTCGTCGCGATGCAGCTCGGCGAGCGCGCGCCCCGCGTCCTCGGCCGCGAGCGGGGTGCGCCACTCGTCGACGAACAGGCGCGGCCGCTCGCCGCGCTCGAGCCCGGCGAGGATCGAGTCGCTCGCGCCGATCCCGCGGCCGCCCGAGTCGCCGACGAGGAGCGGCAGCCGCGCGACGAGCGCGCGCGCGTTCGCCTTCAGCACGCGGACCTCGCCCTCGGCCTTCGTGCGACCGTACACCGACAGGGGCGAGGGTTGGTCGTCCTCGGCGTAGCGCTCGCCGCGCGGCGGCTCCGCGCCGAAGACGAGGTCGGTCGAGACGTGCACGAAGGACACGCCGGCGCGGGAGCACCAGCGCGCGACGAGCTCGGGCACGGTCGCGTTGATCGCGAGCGCTCCCTCGGGGTCGCGCTCGCACGCGTCCATTTGCGCGAGCGCGGCGCACGAGATCACCGCGCCGGGGTCGCGCTCGTCGAGCCACGCGTCGAGCGCCCCGTGCTCCTGGGCGAGCGCGGCGAGGTCGACCGGGCACGGCTCGCCGGGCGCGGAGCCGAGCACGGGCGCCGCCTCGGGCCGGCGGGCCGCGGAGAGGACGCGCAGACCGCGCTCCGCGAGGGCGGCGACGACGTGCGGGCCCAGGAAGCCGGAGGAGCCGAGCACGAGCGTGGGAGCGGTCGACATCCCCCGAGCATCGCTCGCCCGTGCGTTCGGTGCACGGCCGCGTGGGGTATCCTGGTCGCTCCTGTCATGTCGAAGCTCCGCAGCAGGTTTCCCGGGCCCGGGCGGGCGCGCCGCGGCGCCGGCGCCGTGCCGGCGGTCCCGGACGCGCCGTACCGCCGCGTGCTGATCGTCGCGAACCCGACCGCCGGGCGCGGCCAGGCGTGCAAGGCGGCGGCGGAGCTCGAGGAGGGCCTGCGCAGCCTCGGCGTGCCGAGCGTGCGCTTCGAGACGAAGGCGCGCTACGAAGCGCGCGACCGCGCGGCGGCGGTCGATGCCGAGACGGACCTCGTCGTCGCGGTCGGCGGCGACGGGACGCTGCGCGAGGTGCTCGACGGGCTGCCGGACCCGGACGTGCCGGTCGGCGTGCTCCCGCTGGGCACCGCGAACGTGCTCGCGGGCGAGCTCGGTCTGCCGCGCGACGTCCACCTGGCGCTCGAGGTGCTCGCGAACAAGCGCACGCGCCGCCTCGACGTCGCCGACGTGAACGGGCAGCTCGCGTTCATGGTCGTCGGCGTCGGCGTCGACGCGATGGCGGTGCGCGACGTCGAGCTGCGCCGCCGCGGGCCGATCACGAAGTGGACGTACGTCGGCTCGATCCTGCGCACGCTGCAGTCGTATCGCCGCCCGCGGCTCGCCGTCGAGGTCGACGGGAAGCGGCTCGACGGCGAGTGGGGCTTCGTCATCGTCAGCAACTTGTGGAACTACGGCGGCGCCTTCGACCTCGACGCGGACACGCTGATCGACGACGGCCTGTTCGAGGTGTACCTGTTCAACGCCGGGTCGCGCTGGGAGCTGTTCACCTACGCGGCGACGGGTCTGGTCGGGCGGCTGCCCGGTCGCGCGGGCACGATGGTGCGCGCGAAGCGCGTGCGCGTGCACTCCGCCGAGCCGGTGCCGATCCAGGCGGACGGCGACTACCGCGGCGAGACGCCGCTCGACCTGCGCGTGCGCGACGTGCAATACCGGATCATCGTCCCGTGACGCGGCCCTCGATCGAGGTCGCGGGCCGCAAGCTCGGCGGCGGCGAGCTGTTCGTCATCGCCGGTCCGTGCGTGCTCGAGAGCCGCTCGCTCGCGTTCGAGATCGCGGGGCGGCTGCGCGACATCGCGTCGGAGCGCGGCGTGCCGCTCGTGTTCAAGGCGAGCTACGACAAGGCCAACCGCACGAGCTTGTCGGCCGAGCGCGGACCGGGGCTCGACGAGGGGCTCGCGCTGCTCGCCGACGTGCGGAGCGAGCTCGAGATGCCGGTGCTGACCGACGTGCACCACCCCGAGCAGTGCGCGCTCGCCGCGCGCGCGGTCGACGTGCTGCAGATCCCCGCGTTCCTGTGCCGGCAGACCGACCTGCTCGTCGCGGCGGCGCGCACCGGCCGCGCGGTCAACGTCAAGAAGGGCCAGTTCCTCGCGCCGTGGGACATGCGCCACGTCGCCGCGAAGCTCGTCGAGTCGGGCGCGCGCGACGTGCTCCTCACGGAGCGCGGCACGAGCCTCGGCTACGGCCGGCTCGTCGTCGACATGACCGGCTTCCACCACTTCGCGCACCTGGGGCACCCGGTCGTGTTCGACGCGACGCACTCCGTGCAGGAGCCCGGCGGACGTGGCGCCGCGACCGGCGGCGACCGCGAGCGCGTCCCTGCGCTCGCACGCGCCGCGATCGCGACCGGCGACGTCGACGGGCTCTTCTTCGAGGTCCACCCCGACCCCGACAGCTCGCCCTCCGACGGGCCGAACATGATCCGTCTCGACGACTTCCCCCGCGTCCTCGACGACGTGCTCGCCGTCCACGCATCGCTGCGCCGTCCGCTTTGACGACCCCGTCTCCCGGCCAGGACGGGAACCGCTCGCGCCCGCTCGCCATGCGCTCGCTCCTCCCGCTCGCCCTCGCCGCGTCCTCGTTCCTCGCGTCCGCCGCGCGCGCCGGCGGCCCCGTCGGCGAGCCCGCCGTGACCGGCCTCGAGGCGCTCCACCGCAGCGGCCAGACGTTCCTCGTGTGGGACGAGATCACGGACGACCCCGCCGCGCGCTACCGCGTCTACCGCTCGCATCAGCCGATCGACGTGTCGACGCTCGGCTCGGCGACGCTGCTCCAGGAGCTGCCGCAGGACTCGCTCGCGTTCTGGGCGGACCGCATCCCCGACGGGCGCGGCGGCTGGGAGGAGCGCTACCTCGAGCGCTACGTCTTCGAGGATCTCGGCGGCGAGGTGCCGGTCGGAACCGGCGGGCTCGTCTGGACCGTGCACGCCGAGGACTTCGGCGGCGCGGCGCTCGGCCAGTCCTACTACGCGGTGACGTCGGTGCAGCGCGGCCTCGAGAACGTGAGCCTGTCGGCGGCGAACACGGTCGGGCCGGTGCGCGAGGAAGTCGCGGATCCCGCGCCGGTGCTGGTCGAGTCGACGCCCCAGGCGCACCTGTTCGTGCAGTACCTCGACCTGCGGGAGTTCAACCCGACGATGCACGCGCCGAACGCGGTGTTCGGCTGGTATGGGCTCGACCCGAGCGACCCGCGTCTCGAGGGCGCGATCCAGTACGCGTTCCCGTACGTCGTCGCGGAGCCGAGCGTGCCGGCGGCGGAGCCGTTGCCGCTGCTCGTGTCGCTGCACGGGCGCCAGGACCACCTGATCGGCGGCGAATTGAACGCCGCGCTGTTCTTGCGTCCCGTGCTCGAGCTGCGGCCGCTCGACCTGCGCGCGACGTGGTGGTTCGGCTTCGCGCGCGACCACGACTACCGCACGGGCACGTGGCCCGGGCCGGGCGGCGCCGTCGCGAACTACACCGAGGAGCGCGTGCTGCGCATGGTGCACGACCTCCTGCGCGACTCGACGTTCGGGCCGCGCATCGACGCCCAGCGCGTGTACGTCAACGGCTTCTCGATGGGCGGCACCGGCGCGCTCGCGCTCGCCCTGCGCTACCCCGCCGTGTTCGCGGCCGCGTTCGTCGCGGCGCCGGTGACGAACTTCCGCACGTCGGCGCACTGGAACCCGGACGTGACGCCGCGCTGGGGTGCCGAGGCGCTCGAGCTGCCGACGCAGCTCGACGCGCCGAACGGGTGGGGCCTGTTGCTCGAGCACTTCGAGGGGCGCTCGGTGTGGGACTGGCAGAACCTCGCGCACGACGCGGAGGAACGCTACGCGGCGGAGACGGTCCCGTTCGGGCTCTCGCACGGCCTGTTCGACACGGTCGTCGAGTGGCCGACGCAGGGGCAGCCCCTGTACGGAGCGCTGGAGCTCGGGCGGCGAGCGTGGGGCGGCGTCGCGACGGCGAACCGCCACGACCTCGGCGAGGTGAGCTTCTTCGTCGGCTCGCCGCCGCCGCTCGAGACGGTGGACACCTTCCAGCTCTTCCACGACTTCCGCGTCGTGCGCGACGAGTCGCTCCCGGCGCTGCACGACGTGTCGGACGACCCGCCGCTCCCCCCTGCCGGGGTCGCCGGCTACCACCAGACGATCGACTGGTCGACGTCGTGGGACCCGTGGGACGGCGCGCCGCTCGACACGAGCGCGCTCTGGCGCGTGTCGCTGCGCTCGACCGACGGCCTGACGCGGACCACGAGCGTGACCCCGCGGCGCCTGCAGGCGTTCGCGCCGATCCCCGAGGTGCGCTACCACTGGGCGAGCCGCGCGATCGCGGACGACGCGCTGCTCGGCGAAGGCGTCGTCGACGCGGAGCTGACGGGCCTGCTCGAGCTCCCCGCGGTCCCGGTGACGGGGGCCGGCGTGCGCCTCGAAGTGCGCCGGGCGCAGTACGCCCTCGCGGTCGAGAACCTGGTCGCGGGGCAGGTCGCGACGCTGCGGACGGCGGAGTCGGACCCGCACGAGACGCAATTCGTCTGGGTGAGCAGCGCCGGACCGGGAACGACTTTCCTGCCCGAGCACCTCGTCTTCCTCGGGCTGGCTCAGCCGCTGCTGGTCGCGACGTTCCCCGCGGACGCGGCGGGCAACGGCGCGAGCCCGCTCCCCGTGCCCGCGGGGCTGACGGGCCTCTCGCTCTGGCTCCAGGCGCACCACGACCGCGAGACGACGCCCGTCGTGGCCGCGACCGTGCAGTAGCGGGCGCCGGGCGCTCTGCGATGATTTCGCAAGAGCGCAAACCCCTACGCCGCAAGGATTTGGGGCCTGCGATCCACATTGCGACGTCCTCCGGTTTGCCCCGGCCAGAACCGGAGGTATCGTTCGCCGCTCCCAACGATGACACGACAAGGGCAAACCGATCGCAAGACCGGGACGCAAAGCCACGGGTCCCTCCGGGATAGCCGGGCTACCGAATGTCGTCGCTCCCTTCCAGGACGTCATCCGAGGGGCACCAGGGATCTCATCCCGCTCCGGTAGGTTGGACGCCTGGGTGTGAAGCTGCTCTTCCCGCCCTTTCCGCCCCGGGCCCTCGGGCCCGGGGCGGAGGCTCCTTCTCCTGCGCAGCGACGATGGACCCGTGCGAACGTCCGAGATGTCCATCAGGTCGACTCACGAACCGGTCGGAACGCCCAGCGCCTCGTCCTGGCGCGGGACCGACGTTCGCCCCTACGACCGCGAGCGGACGGCGCGAGCCGCGCTCGCGGGGACACGATACGAGGAGGAGGCTCTCGTCGTCTGGGGACGCGAGAGCGGAGGAGGGGAATCGGCACGGCGACCCGACTGGGGACCCGGACTCGCTGTGGCCGAAGACGGAGGAGATGAACGGAGCCCGGGCTCGTGGGGACTGGTCCGTGCTCCGTACGTCCCGCTACGCGAACGTGAGCTCACGTGCGATTGCGAGGGGAGCGTAACGACCAACTAGGACTTTACGCCGCGATCGAAGAGGGCTTCGCAAGGAGCCCGGCGGGATTTGGGGGCACGGGACCGCGGGTCCGTGCCCCCCCTTTTTGTTTCCCGCGGCGCGCCGCTCTACTCCGCGTTGACGCGGAAGCGATCCTTCAAGCGCTCGAGCAGCCGCGCGTGGATCTTGCACACGCGCGACTCCGACAGCTTGGTGAGCTCGCCGATCTCGCGCATCGGCAGCTCCTCCCAGTACTTCAGGTACACGATCCGGTACTCGACGTCGGTGAGCTTCTGCGCGACCAGCCGCAGGAGCTCGTCGCGCGAGAGCTTCTCGCCCGGCGCGTCGCCCCGCGGATCGGGCACGACGTCGAGGCTGTGCGTCGCCTCGTCCGAGCTCTCCGAGCTCGGCATCGACCCCGCCGGCGCGCCGGGGAGCCCGGTGCCGAACAAATGCTGGTACTCCTCGAGGTCCATCTGCATCGCGGCCGCGACCTCCTCGTCGCACGGCTCGCGGTCGAGCTCGGAGCGCAGCTCCTCGAGGACGCGCTTGTGCAGCTCGATGCGCTGGCGCCACGGCCGCGGCAGCCAGTCCTGCGTGCGCAGCTCGTCGAGCAGCGCGCCCTTGATGCGTCGCTCGCAGTACGACGAGAAGCGCACGCCGCGGGTCGCGTCGAAGCCGCCGATCGCCGCCATGAGGCCGACGTTCGCGGCGATCTCGAGGTCGCCCCGGTCGATGTTGCGCGGCAAGCGGCCGGCGAAGCGCCGCACGAGGTCGCGCACGAGCCCTTGGTAGGACTCGACCAGCAGGTTGCGGTGCTCGTCGCAGGGGTCACGCCAATAGGCCTCCCAAAGGAGGCCGAGCAAGGCGTCCTCCCCTGCGCGTGGCCCGTTCAGCTTTGGCGTTCGATCCGCCGTCGAGCTCATCCTGTCCTCCGAAGCCGTCTCCTCCTCGCCGGGCGCGCGCGACCTCGGACCCGCCGCACCACGGATCGAGTTGACACGAACCGCGGCGACGCGCTCGTCGCCGCCCGGTTCGACGCGCGCGGCACGTCGCCGCTCACGTCCTCCACGCGATGGAATGGCGAAAACCGCGGGCGTGTTCAAGCGTGTGCCCGCGCGCGAGCGCGCGCCCGCGCGCGCGCCGCGTCCGACGCTCCCGGCGCCGCCCCTGCGATTCGCGTTCCATTCGGCGAATGGCGCGCGAATCGTGAAGTCGGCTTCATGCGGAACGCAGTCGCCACGCAGCGCGAAAAAAAAATCGAAATCCGGTCCGATCGCGCGCCTCGCGTCCGCGTGCGAGCGCGCGACGGCGCTCGCGCGGCGTGCTACGCGTCGCCGTGCCGCGGGTCCGGCGCGTAGCCGAGCGCGTCGAGCACCGCCGCTTCCGCCACGCGCATCCGCGCTCGCTCGTCCAGCTCGTGGTCGTCGTAGCCGCACAGGTGCAGCGTGCCGTGCACGACGTAGAGGGCGAGCTCCCGCTCGGGCGCCAGCCCACGCTCGGCCGCCGCCGCGAGCGCGCGCTCGACGCTGACGTACAGCTCGCCGGCCGGCCCGCTGTCGTCGCCCAGATCGAAGCTGATCACGTCCGTCGGCGAGGAGTCGTCGAGCCACTCGCCGTGCATCTGGGCCAGCGCCTCGTCGTCGACGAGCACGACCGAGAGCGAGAGGTCGGCGCGTCCGCCGTGCGCGAGCGCGGCCCGGCACGCCGCGCGCAGGGCGTCGTCGTCGAGGAGCCGGCGCTCGGTGGCCCAGGCGATCTCGATCGAGGGCTCGGACCGCCCTGTCCGCCCGCGCGCGGCGCTCACCCGTCGCACGACGGCCGGGGAGCCGGCGCTGCGGGCGCGGCGGGCGCTCCCGGCGC
>CAZGTQ010000361.1:0-19091 GCA_964528575.1 uncultured Planctomycetaceae bacterium
AGCATGCGCGCCGATTGGCGCAGCCCGATGCCCGACGCGAGCAGTCGGAAGAGCTGCGCGTTGAGGTCGGGCCGGTGGTCGCCGCGGTCCATGCGGAACGTCTGGCGCGAGAACGTGCGCTCGCACGTCTTGCAGACGAACCGCGGGATCGGATGGGGCCGGCACTTGGCGCGGTAGAAGCCGCGGCGGCTGTAGAAGCGCTCGCCCGGACGGGCGAAACGGGGGCAGTCGCGATAGGGGCACCGGGGCGGTTGGAACATCGTAGAACTCCTCGTGTCGAGGCAGGCGGAGGGCCTGCGCACGAGGAGGACTGCCCCGAACGGCCACGGTTGCGGCTTTGCGCGTGCTTTTTCAGCGCGCCGTGCACACGCAATCCAGCCAGGTCACTCGGTAGACGCGGCTTCGAGGACCGTCTCCGCTACCCGGATCGGGCAGCGTGCTCGCAGCGCGAGAGCGATCGCGTCGCTCGGGCGGGCGTCGACCTTGCGCAACTCGCCGGCGCTGTCGCGCAGGACGAGCTCGGCGTAGAACGTGTTCTTGCGCAGGCTCACGATGTCGACGCGCGCGAGGCTCGAGCCGAGGGCCTGGATCGACGCGTAGGCGAGCTGGTGGGTGAGCGGACGCTGCGTCGCGAAGCCCGAGACGACGCGGTGGATCTCGCCCGCCTCCGCAGCGCCGATTATGATGGGGAAGCCGCGCTTGCCCTCGCGCTCGCTGAGGTAGATGTACTGCTGCTCGGCGTGATCGCGCTGCACGATGCGCGCGAGCGCCACGTCGACCATCGGTTCTTCGTCCATGGCGCGGCGAAGCTCCTTCTAGTCTCCCGCGCGGCGGGAGTCCACCTCCGCCGTCGCGCGGACGGCGCCGCGCGCGGAACGCCGGCGCTCGCGCCGCTCCAACAGCACGGCCCGCTCCAGAGGGCCTTCCTCCTCCGCCAGGACGAACGCAGAGGCCGCCTCGTCGCGCCAGCCGCACGCGCGACAGCGCAGCCCCACCGTGCGCTCCGGGTCGAGGCGCTCGAGCGCGCTGCGCCCGCACTCGGGGCACGTGCGGTCGACGCGCCCCGGCCACAGGACCGAAACGAGGACCCAGCCGATCACCGTCACGAGGCAACCGAGCAGGACGACGCCGAGGAGCCCGGTTCCGCCCCGCAGAACGACGAAGATCCCAGTCGCGACGGCGGCCAGCATCAGCGGCGGCGCGAGCCAGCCGATCAGCGCTCGCCGCCGCGCGCCGGCGCGCTCGGGAGCAGCAAGGCCTCTGTTCCGCTCATCCATGTGGACCCGGCAGTGTACGGCTCGGTGAGCCGCTCGCGAGGAGCGGCCCGCTTCGGAACCGTCCGCGGACTATGATCGGGCGCCGCGCCCGGCGCCGACTTCCCGCCACGCTTCGATGACCCTCCGCGCTCCCGCTCCTGCCTCGTCCTCGGCGACGTGCCCCGAGAATCCGATCCTCTGCCGCATCGTCCGAGGCGCCCACGTCGAGTCGTGGCACCGTGGCTCGTGGGTGCTGGTCGATACCGCGGGAACGATCCTCGACGGGGCGGGCGATCGGAGCGCGCCCGTGTTCGCCCGCAGCTCGGTCAAGAGCCTGCAGGCCCTGCCGCTGTTCGAGAGCGGGGCGGCAGAGCGCTTCGGTGTCACGCCGGCCGAGACGGCGCTCGCGGTCGCGTCGCACGACGGCGAGGCGCTCCACACGAAGACCGTCGCCGCGTGGCTCGAGCGCATCGGCGCGTCGCCTTCCGAGCTGCGGTGCGGCGCGCATCCGCCGCGCGACGGCGAAGCGCGGGCAGAGCTCGAGCGCAACGGGGCCGAGCCGAGTCCGCTGCACAACAACTGCTCGGGCAAGCACACCGGCTTCCTCACGCTGGCGCGCCACCTCGGAACGCCGCCGGAGCGCTACCTCGATCCCACCGCGGAGCCGCAGATGCTCGTGCGCCGTGCGGTCGCCGAGACGTGCGGGGTCGCGGACGAGGACGTGACGACGGCGATCGACGGCTGCAGCGCGCCGACGTTCCGCCTGCCGTTGCGCGCGCTCGCGACGGGCATCGCGCGCGTCGCGAATCCCGCCGCGCTTGCGCCGAAACGACGTGCCGCGTGCGCTCGCATCGGCGCGGCCGTGGCCCAGTATCCCGAGCTGATCGCCGGATCGCGCGGCCGCATCTGCACCGACATCGTTCGCGCGAGCTCGGGGCGCCTCTTCCCCAAGGTCGGCGCGGAGGCCGTCTACTTGCTCGGCGTGCGCGGCGGCGATCGCGGACTCGCGCTCAAGATCGATGACGGCACGCCCCGAGCGCTGCACGCCGTGCTGGTCGGCCTGCTCGAGCGCCTCGAGCTCGCCGCGGCGGACGAGATCGCCGCGCTCGAGCTCTGGCGCGGGCGCCCGCTGCGCAACTGGGCGGGGCTCGAGGTCGGCACGACCGAGGTGTCGCTCCGATGAGCGCGAGCTGGCGGCCGCGCGCGCTGCCCGACCCGCCGAACGACGCGCACAAGGGCAGCGTGGGCCGCGTGCTGGCCGTCTGCGGCTCGGCGACGATGCCGGGCGCGGCGATTCTGGTCCTGCGCGCGTGCTACCGCGCTGGAGCGGGGCTGGTCACGCTCGGCTGCCTCGACCGCGCGCTGCTGGCGGTCGTTCCCGGGGCCGTGCCCGAGGCGGTCTACGTCGACCTGGCGCACGAGGAGCAGCCTGCTCGTCGTCTCGCCGAGCGCGAGGACCACGCGCGGATCGCGGGCCCCGGGCTCGGTACCGGCGAGCGCGCGCGCGTCTGGGTCGACGCGCTCGTCGCCGAGTCCGGCACCCCGCTCGTCCTCGACGCCGACGCGCTCAATCTGCTCGCCGGCGAGCCCGAGCGCCTCGCCGGCCGCCGTGGTCCAACGATCATCACGCCGCATCCCGGCGAGGCGGCGCGCCTCGGCGGCGAGCGCGTTCCGTCCGGCGACGAGGGGCGCATCGCGTGCGCGCGCGCACTCGCGCATCGCGCGCGCGCGATCTGTTGCCTCAAGGGCGCCCGCACGGTGGTGACCGACGGCGAGCGCGTCTGGATCAACGACACGGGCAACAGCGGCATGGCGACGGCGGGCACGGGCGACGTGCTCGCGGGCGCGCTCGCGGCCGCACTCGCGGCCTGGTCGGCGGGCCTGCCCGACGGCTGGACGCCGTTCGAGCTCGCCGCAACGACCGTACGCGTGCACGGCCGAGCAGGCGACCTCGCCGCCGCGCGCCGCGGCCGCCGTGCCGTGATCGCGAGCGACCTGATCGACGAGCTGGGACCCGCGGCGATGGTGCTGGGAGAGGGGGCCCCCTCCCCCTGGTGACCGCGCGAACTGTCCACCTTCGTTGTGCATCGACCCCCCGAACCGGTGCCCCAATCGCGTCGGAGGACCTCGAATCGGGCACTTTCCCGCGGTCGCCGGCCCTGCTCGCGCCCCTGGATCGACACAACTCCTGTACCCGCAAGCGCTTGTCACGAGCTCCAGGGGCCGGTTTGCACACGGAAGCAGGACAGATCTCGCGGCGGCCTGGGGGGTGGGGGGGGGTGGTCGTCGTCTTGCTCGCCCTCGTCGCGCCCGCCGCCGCGCAGGACGACGGGGTGCCCGCGGCCGTCGTGCGGGAGTGGGACGTGCGGCGTTGGGCGATCGCGCCGGTCGAGCACGAGGTGGTGCTCGAGGGGGCGCTCGCGGACGCCGATTGGCGCGTGCGCGTCGCGGCGCTCGATGCGATCGCGCGGGCCGCGCCGGAGGTGACTCTGGGGCAGCTCGGTCGGTTGCGCGGAGACGTCGAGAAAGCGCTCGGCGACGCGCACCCGAACGTGCGCGCTGCGGCGCTCGAGGTGCTCGGGCGCGAGGAGGGCGGGTGGAGCGTGGACGAAGGGCGGCTCGACGCGCTGGCGCACGACGTGCTGCCGGCCGTGCGGAGGCGGCTCGCGGAGTGCCTCGGGCGACGGAGCGCGACCGGCGGCGTTGCGGTCCTCGGCGAGCTCGCGTTCGATCGCGATCCGCGCGTGGCGAAGAGCGCGCGGTTCGCGCTGCTCGGGCTCGACTCCGCGCGCGCCGGAGTGGTCCAGGCGCAGCTCGCGCTCCTCGTGCGGCTCTTCGAGCTCGACGAGCACGTCGCGCTCATGGAGGCGCTCGCGCGGCTCGAGCGCGGCACCCCCGCGAGCGAGCTGATCGACGACGTGCAAGCGTGGATCGGCGACGACGAACGCGGCGTGCGCCACCATCTCGACCAGCGCGAGGCGCGCGCGTGGCTCGCCGCCTTCGAGGCGCTGCGCTTCTCCGTGCACGGGACCGGAAACCCCGATCTCGTCGTCGACGGGTGGTTCGCTCCACAGGGTTGGCTGCCGCATCGCCGCGAGCTCTTGCGCGGGAGCGCGCGCTCGCACGACCCGGCGCTCGGGGATGCCCTCATCGCGGCGCTCGCGCGGGCGTCCGATGGCGCATGGCTCCGCGGAACGGACGCGAGCGAGCGGTTCGACGGCCTACGGCGCGATCTGCGCTCCTCGCGCGACAGGCGCACCGCCGCCGGGTACGAGTTGTTCGAGGCCGCGGTCGACTGCGTCGGGCCGATGGAGGCGCTGCGGCTCGCGGGGCGCGAAGAGCTGGACGGCGAGACGGCGCAGCTCGTGCTGCAGGAGGTCGGACGGCGCACGCGCGCCTGGGAGCCCGAGCTCGGGCAACGCTGGCTCGCCTGCGAATCGCCGGCCGAACGGCTCGCGGCCGTCGAGGCCGTGTCGACCGCGCTCGTGCACCGTGGGGACCGCGCGGCGGGGGACTTGCTCGCGGAGCGGCTGCGCGCGGACGATGGTCGCCCGCAGCACGCGAGCGCGACGCTCGCCGCCTTCCAGGCGCTGTGCGACGCCGCCGACCCGACGCCGTGGCTCGACGCGATGCACGCGTATTGGAGCGGCCGGCCGGCGGCGGTCCGGCTCGAGCTGCTGGCCGATCTCCCGCGCGGAGTGCGGCTCGCGCCGTTCCGCGACGACTTGCTCGCGCTCGGCGCATCGCCGCGGCAGCGCCGCCAGGTGGTCGAGTGCCTGGAGGCGCACGGCGGCGACGACGCGGTGCGCGCGGCGCTCGAGCGCTGGCTCCTCGAGGACTTCGCGCGGCGCGAGAGCGACGACGTGGAGCGCCGGCAGGTCGAGCTGCGCGTGATGGCCCTCGTGCGGGCGCTCTGGCACGTCGGTCGCGAGGACGCGATCGAGCCGATCCACGCGGCGCTCGTCGCTTCGTTCGGTTTCAGCGCCGAGGTCGGCAAGACGGCCGCCGCGGCGCTCGGGCAGAGCGCGGCCGGCCGTGCGCTCCTCGTTGCCTGCCTCGAGCCCGAGGTCGATCGCCGCACGCGCATCGAAGCGGCGATCGCGCTCGCGATGCACGGGGACGAGCGCGCCGTCACCTGGCTCACCGCCGACTTCGCGCACGCCGCATGGGACCTGCGAAGCCGCATGCTCGACGCGCTCGGTCGCGCGGACAGAGCGGAGGCGCGCGCGTTCCTCGCCGCCGCCGCGCTCGACGGGTCGCTCGAGCCCGAACAGCGCGCCGAGGCGGTGAGCGCGCTGGTGGACGGCCCGCCTTCCGAGGCCGTCGTGGAAGCGCTCGACGACGCGGCGCGACGGGCGCCGGACGTCGACACGCGGCGGGTCGCGCTCGCGGCGCTCGGCGAGCACGGCGGCCCCGCAGCGACCGAGCGGCTGCGACGCGCGTGGGACGAGCTCGCGGGGGAGGAGCCGGGCGAGCTCGCGCCGGCGAACCTGCTGCCGATCGAGCTCGACCTCCTGCGCGAGGAGTGCCTGGGGGCGCTGGGGGCCACCGGCGCGTTCCCCGAGGAGCTCGAGGGCGAGCTCCTGCGGCAGCCGCTCGAGGCCGCGGCGTCCGAGCTCGTGGGGCGCTTCCGCAGCCGCGCGGTGTCGACGGTCGACTTCCTCCGCCGCGGGGAGCTCGAGCTCGCCGCCTCGCTCGCCCGTCGCGGCCGGCTCGCCGGCGCGCTCGCAGCCGCCGGGCCCTGGTGGCGTGTCGACGCCCGCTTGCTCCTCGCGCTCGGCTCGCGCGCGGCCGAGGTCGAGCGGCCGGATGCGCACGCGACCGCGCGGCTCCTGCTGCGCGCGGCGCTGATCGCGTTCGCGGGCGAGGCGGGACAGGACGAGCACGACGTCGGCCGCGCGCGCTTGCGCCTCTTGTCGCTCGCGTGGGCCGAGCGCGACTGGCGCGCGGTCGACGCGATCGCCGCCCGGCTCCTCGACGACTGGGCCTGGCGTCGCATCCCCGACAGCGTCTGGGCCGAGGCGACCGGCGGCGAGCACGAGGACGCGCCTGTGGCCTGCGCACGCGAACAGGCGCGCGCGTGGCTCGCGCTCGAACGCGGCGACCCTCCCGCGGCGTGCGCACACGCCGACGCCGCGCGTGAGCTCGCGCGCGGCGCACCGCGCCTCACCGACGACCAGGCCACGCTCGACGCGGCGCTGGACGCTCACGACGACTGAGACCCCAAAAAACCAGCTCCGGCGCCCGGAGCTGGCTGCGTTCGTTGTGCAAGGCCCCCCGAGCTCGGCGCCGAATCCGGCGCGCGGCTGCTCGAAGCGGGGAATTCGCTCGCGCGCAGGCCCTGCGCGCGGGCGGAAGTGCCCGCGCTGGCACGCCCGCACCCGATCGGCGCCACGGTCGTGGGGGCGCTTGCACACGGATGCCAGCCAGTCACACTGGGCCACATGGAGGAGGCGAAGTCTCCCGGTGCCCTCGACGCTCCCGAGGGAGCGCTCCACGTGCTCGACGACGGGATCGGTTTCGTCGCGTTGGTCGATCGGATGCGGCAGGACCACGCGCTCAAGGTCGTCAACGCGGCGCGGATCTCGTACAGCCGGCAGAAGGAGGCGTTCGACGAGAAGGACCGCAAGCTCGCGCGGTTCCTGTGGGAGCACGGGCACACGTCGCCGTACCGGCACTCGTTCTACACGTTCCACTGGAAGGCGCCGCTGTTCGTGTTCCGGCAGGCGTTCAAGTATCAGGTGGGGAGCACGTGGCGCGAGTACGAGGTCGAGGGTCACTCGGTCGACGTGCGCGTGTTCGACGTGCTGTTCGACACGGACAAGGGCTGCTCGTGGAACGAGGTGTCGGGGCGGTACGTCGAGTGGCGGCCGGAGTTCTACGTGCCGCGCGTGATGCGCGGGAACCCGCCGCACGGGAACAAGCAGGCCTCGAACGACCTGCCGAGCGACTTCGATCACCAAGGGGAGCGAGCGCGGATGCTGGCCGAGTGCGAGCGCGCCTTCGACGAGTACCGGGCGCGGCTCGAGCGGGGGGTGGCGAAGGAGATCGCACGCATGCTCCTGCCGCAGAACCTCTACTCCCAGGCCTACTGGACCGTCTCGCTGCAGGGCGTGATCCACTTCCTCGAGCAACGGCTCGAGCCCGAGGCCCAGTTCGAGATCCGCAGGTTCGCGCAGGGCGTTCGAAGGCTCGTGGCCGACGACCTCGAGGCGCTCGGGGTCGGCTTCGCCCACGAGGCGGGAGCGGCCGGAGCCGCCGGAGCCGCCGGAGCGGCCGGCGAGCGCGGCGAGCGCGGCGGCTGACGCAGCTTTGGCACGGCGAGGGCGCAACCGGCGCCGCGCGGCCGCGTAAGCTGGAGTGTCCACCGGCTCGTCCCCCTGTCCCCCCGGGCCTCCTCGCATGCACCGCATCGCGCTCTTCGTCTGTCCGTTGCTCCTCTCCGGCGCGGCCGGCGCACAGTCCCTGTTCGTCATGGACTCGCAGGGCGACGTCGTCGAGTTCGCGGGGCCGCCCAGCGGGCCGTGCGCCTACCCGGGCGGGCCGCTGCTCTCGCTCTTCGGCTACGTGACGGGGAGCCCGTGTCCCGTCCCCGCCGCCGCCGTGCCGCCGCCGCCGTCGCTCGCTGGCGACCTCGCGTTCGACAAGGTGCGGCGCGAGCTGTGGATCACCGACGGGACCGCGATCGGGGGCTACCAGAGCTTCGGGACCGCGTACACCGGCGTCACGCACGATCCGGGCGACGTGCTCGCCGGCCCGCTGACCGGACTCGCGTACGACGCGAGCAGCGACCAGCTCTGGATCGCCGACGCGACGTCGGCGGCGCGCATCGCGCGGCCGAGCACCAGCGGGTGCAACGCCGCCAATCCGAGCGCCCAGGTCGGGCCCTTCGCGCTGCCGCTCGGTCCGGGAGCGAGCGCGACGGACGTCGACCTCGACCCGTTCACCGGATCGCTGTGGATGTGCGACGACCAGGGCTTCGTCACGAACGTGAGCATCGGCGGCGGCGTCGGCCCGGCTGGCGGCTTCCTCGCGACTGCGGTCGCGGCGTGCGGGCTCCAGGCGCCGCTGACGGGCATCGCGGTCGACGACTCCGCGCCCGGCGGCGCGTTCTGGGTGACCGACGGCACGACCGTCGCTTACCTCGCGATGGACGGGAGCGGCGCCGCGCCGCCGACGTTCTACGCGCCGTCGCCGTGCACCGCGACGCCGGCCGGCGGGACGATCGTCGGCATGGACGGCACGTCGGCGCCGCTCGGCTTCGGCGCCCCGTCGAACGGATTCATCCCGATCTTCCCGACGATCGGGGCGGACGGGCAGGCGTACGTCGGCAACCTCACGTTCACGATCCAGGTCGGCGGCGCGCAGCAGGGCGAGGTCGTCGTCCTGTTCGTGAGCACCGCCTCCATCTGCCCGACGCTCCCGCTCGGGCCGATGAACGTGCACATCCTGCCGGCGACCTCGCTCCTGCTCGGAGCGGGCGTCGTCACGACCTTCGGGCCGCCGCTCGACTTCCCCGCGCCGCTGGGGCTCGGCATGACGCCGGGCGTCTCGGCCTACCTGCAGGCGGCCGCGTACGACCCGGTGACCGGCGACTTCTCGTCGACGGGCGGCCTGGCGCTCACCCTCGCCCGGCGCTGAGGGTGGCCGCGCGGCGCGGCGCGGAGCGGACGGACGGGCTTGAACCGGCCGCCGGGCCGTGCGTTGATCGGTCCATGAAGCTCTCCCTCGCGCTGGCTGGTCTCTTCGGACGCTCTCTACTAGCGTCTGCGGCGGGGCTGGCGCTCGGCGCCGGCGCCGGCGGATACGCTCCCGAGGCCGCCGCCGCCTCGCAACACGCCGCCACGCAGGACGTCGGGCCGCCGAGCGCGGAGCAGCTCGAGGCGCGCCGCAAGCTCGTCGCGACGCTCGCCGAGCAGGGCGTGCAGATCGACCTCGAGCAGGGCCTCGTCGGCGTGCCGGCGAGCGTGCTCGTGCGGCACGACCTGCTCGAGTACCTGCTCGTCGGCCCGACCGGCGCGGCGCACGAGGCGCTGCTCGCCACCGACGTGACGCCGAGCGTCCTCAACGCGGCGCTGCTCGCGCTCGGCGTCGCGCAGGGCAACAACGCGCGCTGGACCGTCCGCGATCCCCCGCCGACGCCCGAGGAGCGCGCCGACGGCGTCGCGCCCTACACGGTCGACCCGCCCGAGGGCGACGGTTTCTACCTCTACCTCGCGTGGCGCGAGGGCGACGAGGTCTACCGCTTCCGCGTCGAGGATCTGCTCTCGAACCTCGAGACCGGGCGTGCGATGCGACGCCACCGCTGGGTCTACATCGGCTCGCGCTTCGCGCAGCTCGTCCCGGGCGAGCCGGAAGTGTTCGCGGCCGACGTCGAGCAGAACCTCGTCAACGTCGCGTGGTTCCACGCGGGCAACACGCTCGTCACCGCGGCGCTGCCGCAGTGCCGGCGTCAGGACATCTGGATCGCCAACGCGTGGCTCGTGCCGCCGGAGCGCAGCGCGGTGCAGCTCGTGTTCGCGCGCGCCGAGCTCGAGCGTTTGCCCGAGGCGTGGGAGGCGGAGCTCCCCCTCGTCGCGTCGCCCGCGCCCGGAGATTCGCGCTGAACAGGGCGAGCACGAGCGCGAGCGTGTGCCCGCGCCCGGGCATGGCGGTCGCGGCGCTCGTGCGCCGCGCGGGTCGCGGCCGCGCCGCCGCGCGCGCGGCGGAGAGCGCGCTCGTCGGCCTCGCCGCGCTGTGCCTCGTCGCCGCGGCCGCGACCCTGTCCGGCTCGTCGCACGAGCGGCCGGCGACCTGGCTCGCCGCGCTCGTCGGTGCGCTCGCCGCCGGCTTCGGCTGGTGGCGCGGGGGTCGGCTCGGGCCGGTCGAGCTCGCGCGGGAGCTCGACCGGCGCCTCGCGTTCGGCGGCGGGCTGTTCACCGCGTGGGAGTGCGAGCGGGCGGGAGCCGCCGGCGCCGTCGCGGGCGCGCAGGCCGCCCGCGTCGCGCGCCGTCTCGACCCGCGCCGGGCGTTGCGCGCGATCCTGCCGAGCCCCGCGCTCGCCGTCGCCGCGCCGCTGCTGGGCGCGGCGTGCCTCGCCGCGGCGATCGATCACGGCGAGCGGACCGCGAATCCCGCGGCCGTGCGCGCTGCGCTCGGCGGTCTGACCGGCGCGCTCGGGCAGGGGCGCGAGGAAATCTTGCGCTCGGTCGGCGAGGGGGACTTCGACGCGCAAGCGGCGGGCCGGCTGCGCGAGCTCGCGGCGACGGTCGCGCGGCTCGAGCGCGCGCTCGCCGACCAGGCGCTGGCGCCGGCCGAGGCGCGTGCCGCGCTCGCCGAGCTCGACCGCGAGCTCGCGCAGCTCGGGCGGCGGCTGGAGCGCGACGGCGCGGCCCGCGCGGCGCTCGAGCGGGCCCGGACGTGGACCGACGCGGCGCTCATGGCGCTGGCGGCCGAGGACGCGCTGGCCGGGGCCGCGCCCGAGCCGTCGCCGGCGCGGCCGGCGCAGACGCCCGGAGCCGATGCGCCCCATGCCGGTGCGCACGGAGCCGGCGACGCACTGGCCTCTGCGGGGGGAGACGGCACAATGTTCGGCCCTCGTTCCGCCGGGACGGGCCCGCAGGAGCCGGGTCCGCGCGCGGGGAACGAGGCGCGCGACACCGCCGCCGCGCGGTCCGGTGCTGCCGCGGCCGAGCCGCTCCGCGAGACTGCGGGCGCGCCCGGCCGCTGGTGGGCGCCGCGCCACGACGGTCTGGTGGAGCGCTGGCTCGCGTCCCGCCGCGCCGCTCCAGCGTCCGACCCGCCGCACGACCGTTGACCGACGACACGCCGCAGCACCGCCGCCTCGGCCTCTGGCTCCTCGGAGCCCGGGGCGCGATCTCCACGTGTGTCGCGTACGGCCTCGCCGGCCTGCGCCACGGCCTGATCGAGCCGCTCGGCGTCGTCACGTCGCGCCCGCCGTTCGACGAGCTGCCGTTCGCCGGCTTCGACGAGATCTGGCTCGGCGGCCACGAGGTCGTGCGTCGCAACCTGTCGCAGTCGGCGAGCGAGCTCGTGCGCCTGGGCGTGCTGCCGCCGGACCTCGTCGCCAGTTGCTCGGCCGAGGCGGCGGCGTACGACGCGCGCATCCGGCCGGGGATCCTCGACGGCCCCGACGTCGGCATGGCGGAGCTCGACCGCGACGCGGCCGCGCTGGGCGCCCTCGCGCCGCGCGAGCAGATCGCGCGCGTGCAGGAGGACGTCGCCGCGTTCGCGCAGGCGGAAGAGCTCGACCGCGTCGTCGTCATCAATCTGACGAGCACCGAGGCGTGGCGCGACGATCGTTCGGAGTGGCGCGACCTCGCCGAGCTCGAGGCGGCGCTCGACGCGGGCCGCGAGCAGCCGGCGTCCGTCGTGTACGCGTACGCCGCGCTCGCCGCCGGCCTGCCGCACGTCAACTTCACGCCCAACCGCGCCGCGTCGATCCCCGCTCTGCGCCAGCTCGCCGAGGAGCGCGGCGTGCCGCACTGCGGCAACGACGCGAAGACCGGCGAGACGCTGCTCAAGACGGTGCTGGGGCCGATGTTCGTCGCGCGCAACCTGCGCGTCCTGTCGTGGCAGGGCTACAACATGCTCGGCAACCGCGACGGCGAGGTGCTGGCCGATCCGGTGCACAAGCAGTCGAAGCTCGCGAACAAGGACCACTGCCTGCGCTCGATCCTCGACGACCCGAACGTGCACACGAAGGTGGGCATCGACTTCGTGCCGTCGCTCGGCGACTGGAAGACCGCGTGGGACTTCGTCCACTTCCAGGGCTTCCTCGGCGCGCGGATGAGCCTGCAGCTCACGTGGCAGGGGTGCGACTCGGCGCTCGCGGCGCCGCTCATCCTCGACCTGGCGCGGCTCGCCGACCTCGCGGCGCAGCGCGGCGAGGGGGGCGTGATGGAGCACACCGCGAGCTTCTTCAAGTCGCCGCTCGGCGGCGGCGTCCACGACTACTTCACCCAGTTCCGCGCCTTGATCGCCTACGGGACGAAGGCGCGCGGGAGACGCTCATGACCACGCCCCAGGCGCTGCGGGAGTCGGCGCGCGCTGCGCTCGCCAAGGCGCGCGAGGCGGTCGACACGTTCAAGGCGCTGCCGCCGGAGGCGACGTCCGACGACGTCGCGCTCGGCTTCGATCGCATCCGCGCTCCGCTCAACGGCGTCTCGTCGCGCGTCGTGCTGATGCGCGAGGTGCACCCCGACCCGGCGGTGCGCGACGCGGCGCGCGAGCTCGAGCTCGAGTTCCAGGAGTTCGAGACCGACCTCTCGCTCGACCGCGACGCGTACGCGCGGCTCGCGGCGGCGTCGCCCGAGCGCGTGAGCGATCCGCGTTCGCGGCGGGCGCTCGAGCACACGCTGCGCGACTACCGGCGCGCCGGCGTCGACCGCGACGAGACGACGCGCGAGCGCGTGCGAGCGCTGGCCGAGGAGCTCGTCCGCGTCGGCCAGGAGTTCGACGGCAACGTCGTCACGTGCGGCCGCGACTACGTCGTGAAGGACGGGCACGCGGGGCTCGCGGGGCTGCCGAAGGACTTCCTCGCGTCGCACCCCGAGCGCGAGGACGGGACCGTGCTCCTGTCGACCGACCCGCAGGACCGGCTGCCGGTGATGACGTACGCCGAGCGCGAGGACGTGCGCCGCGGGTACCACGTCGCGTCCGGCAACCGCGCGTACCCACAGAACGTCGAGCCGCTGAAGCGCATGCTCGCGCGGCGCCACGAGCTCGCGACGCTGCTCGGCTATCCGTCGTGGGCCGACTACGCGACCGAGGTGCTGATGATCGGCTCGGCCGCCTCGGCGCGGGCGTTCATCGAGCGCATCGCGGCGCTCGCGCGCGACCGCGCGGCGGCGGAGCGCGCGGAGCTGCTCGAGGAGAAGCGGCGCATCGACCCGTCGGCCAGCGAGGTCGGCGAGTGGGACCGCGGGTTCCTCGTCGAGCGCGTCAAGCAGCGG
This sequence comes from uncultured Planctomycetaceae bacterium, assembly GCA_964528575.1. GTDB lineage: Bacteria > Planctomycetota > UBA1135 > UBA1135 > CAZGTQ01. The sequence goes on from CAZGTQ010000361.1 coordinate 13,211, forward strand.
CGCTACGGCTTCGAGTCGCAGTCGGTGCGGCCGTACTTCGCGTACGAGAACGTGCGCGACGGCGTGCTCGCGACGAGCGCGGCGTTGTACGACGTCGCGTTCCGCCGCGACGAGGGGGCGCAGCGCTGGCACGACGACGTCGAGGTGTGGGAGATCGTCGACGGGGGCGAGGTCGTGGCGCGCTTCTGGCTCGACATGCACCCGCGCGACGGCAAGTTCAAGCACGCGGCGGTGTTCGACCTGACGAGCGGCCTCGCGGGCGAGCGGCTGCCCGAGGCCGCGCTCGTCTGCAACTTCCCCAGGCCGAGCGCGAGCGATCCGGCGCTGCTCGAGCACGAGCAGGTGACGACGTTCTTCCACGAGTTCGGCCACCTGCTGCACCACCTGTTCGCCGGCGAGCACCATTTCCTGCGCTTCTCCGGCATCACGTGCGAGTGGGACTTCGTCGAGGCGCCGAGCCAGCTCTACGAAGAGTGGGCGTGGGACGCCGGCGTGCTGGCGCGCTTCGCGACGCACGTCGAAACGGGGCTGCCGATTCCGGCGGAGCTCGTCGCGCGGATGCGCGCGGCGGACGAGTACGGCAAGGCGCTGCACGTCGCGCAGCAGATGTTCTACGCGATGCTCTCGCTCAGCTACCACGACCGCGATCCCGCCGGGCTCGACCCGACCGAGCACATGCTGCGGATCAAGCAGGAGTACGCGCCGCTCGCCCACGCCGAGGGCACGTACCTGCACGCGGCGTTCGGGCACCTCAACGGCTACTCCGCGATCTACTACACGTACATGTGGTCGCTGGTGATCGCGAAGGATCTGCTCGGCGGCTTCGGCGAGGACCTGATGGACACGCAGACCGCGCGCCGCTACCGCGACGCGGTGCTCGCCCCGGGCGGCACCCGCGACGCGAACGAGCTCGTCCGCGCGTTCCTCGGCCGCGAGCACGCGTTCGACGCATTCGCGAGCTGGCTCGCGAAGTAGTCGCGTCGAGCTGGCTCGCGTTGAGTCACGTCGAGCTGGCTCGCTCAGCCCCGGCGCAGCCACCCGTCGACGCTCGTCACGAGCCCCGCGAGCACGTCCTCGCGCGTGCGGCCGCTCGCCTTGGGCACCTTGAAGTCGTGGTCGGCGCCGTCGACGAGCTCGAGCGTCGCCGCGCCCGCGTAGCTCGGCAATTCGCGCTCGAGCACGTCGAGCTTGCAGAGCGCGTCGCGCGTGCCCGACAGGAACAGCGCGGGCACGCGCAGCGCGGGCCAGTGCTCGGTGCGCGGGCTCTCGCTCTTGCCGGGCGCGTGCAACGGGTAGCCGAGGAAGAAGAGCGCGTCGCACGGCGCGCCCGCGGCGGCGATGCGGCTCGCCATGCGGCCGCCGAGCGACTTGCCGCCGAGCACGTGTCGGCGGCCGCCGAAGCGCGCGCGCAGCAGGTCGAGCGCGGCGCGGTGCGCGGCCTCCAGGACGGGCGCGCGGTCGGGCGGCCGGCGCTTGCCGAGCCGGCGCGCGCGCTCGAACCAGGGGTAGTCGAAGCGCAGGACCGCGTGGCCGCGTTCGGCGAGGCCGGTCGCGACCGCCTGCATGAACGGCGAGTCGCACGGGGCGCCCGCGCCGTGCGCGAGCAGGACCGCGACGTCGCTCGCGGCGGCGCGCGGCCCGGGCAGGTCGAGCAGCGCGCGCACGCTCTCCACGCCGCCGGCGTCGACGCCGATCGTGAGCTCTTCGCGCTGCGGGGCCGCCATGGGCGCCCGCTAGGATACACCGCTCCCATGGCCAGCCGACGCGAGCCGAAGCTCCAGACGACGACGCTCTGGTACTACCCGACGCAGCAGCTCGAGGGCGCGCGGCACGGCGACCCGCGCTTCGAGGGGCGCACGCCGGCGTACGTGATCTGGAACCTGCTCGAGCGGTACACGCGCGAGGGCGATCTCGTCGTCGACCCGTTCTGCGGGGGCGGGACGACGCTCGACGTCGCGCGCGACCTGGGGCGGCGGGCGCTCGGCTACGACGTCGCGCCGGCGCGCGAGGACGTGTTCCGCGCGGACGCGCGCGCGCTGCCGCTCGAGGACGAGAAAGCGGACTTCGTCTTCATGGACCCGCCGTACTCGACCCACGTCGACTACTCGGACGCCGAGGAGTGCATCGGCAAGCTCGACGCGTTCGAGCCGGGCTACCTCGAGGCCCTCGACGCCGCGTTCGCCGAGGCGGGGCGCGTGTTGCGCGACCGGCGCTACCTCGCCGTCTACGTCCAGGACACGTTCAAGCGCAAGCGCGGCTTCGTCGGCATCGGCGCGCGCTGCTTCGCGCTGCTCGAGCGCCGCTTCCGGGCGGTCGACCACGTCGCGGTCGTGCGCGGCAACCGCAAGCTCGAGCAGCCGCGCTTCCACGACGCGGCGGCCGAGGGGAACTTCTTCCTGCGCGGCTTCAATCACCTCCTGATCTTCAAGAAGGAGGAGCGCGCGCCGCGCCGTCAGTCGGCCGGCCGGTAGCGCAGGGTCCACGTGCGGCGGCCGGCGTAGACGAGCTCCTGCTCGTGCACCTCGACGTCGCCGGCGCCGCCGCCGTCCTCGGGCGCGTCGCCGTAGCGCGACACGTCGGCGTACGTCTCGCGGACGTCGGCCCCGAGCTCGAGGGAGTGGAGGTGGCTCGCTCCGAGGTCCCAGAGGAGCTCGCCCTCGAGCGCGTAGCGCACGCGCGCGGTCTTCGTCTGGTGCGCGACGTCGACGACCTCCGCCTCGTCGCGCGCAGTCAGCTCGCCGGCGATCGAGATCAGCGCAACGCGCCGGCCGTCGGCTTCCTGCACGCCGCGGAAGGTCGCGACGAGCTCGCCGCGCGCGGACTCGGCGAGCCGCGCGCCGCGCTCGCGGTCGTAGCCGACGTACGAGAGGTAGCGCAGCGACAGGTCGCCGCCGGTGTGGAGCAGCGACCACACCGCGCGCGGCGGCAGGCGCCATTGCGCGCCGACCTCGACCGGACCGGACGGGACGAGGAACGCGAAGTCGAGGTCGGCGTCGAGGCCGGCGAGCACCTGGTCGGAGAGCGGCTCGCTCTCGCCGACGTTCTTCGCGGAATACGCGTTCTCCTCGTCCGACCAGACGAAGCGCACCGTGCGGCCCGTGAGCGGGCTCGTGATCGGGTCGTCGCGCTCGCTCGTGCCGCCGTCGAACGTCACGGCGCGCGTCGCGGCGCCCGAGACGCCGCGGTACGTGCGCCGGAGCTCGCGCACCCACCGCTCGCCGGGATCGACGTACGTGTCGCGCGCCTCGAGCACGACCTTGCGCGTCGACTCGTCGACCATGTCCGCCGTCTCCGCCGGCTCGCCGTCGACGAGCATGCGCATCGACTCGAGCGCGAGCTCCTCCTCGATCTCGATGCGTTTGTCGAGCACGAGCCCGCGCCGCGGCGCGAAGCGCAGCTCCTCGGCCGGCGCGGCGAAGGCGAAGGCGAGGGCGAGCGCGGCGAGCGGCGCGAACGAGTGTGTGGAGCGCGTGGGCATCCTGGAGCGGGAGCGGTCACTCATCGTAGTCCGCCGTGAAGACGGCTTCGAAGGTCCACTTGCCGGTCTCCTCGACATCATGCGCGTGCTCCCTGCGCTCGCCCTGGAAGCGGAAGATCGTCTGGGCGGTCAACGACGACTCGGTGTCGGCCTCGAGCCGCAACGCGTGGAGATGCCGGCCGGAGAGGTTCCAGAGGAGCTCGCCCTCGACCTCGTACTTCGCGCGCAAGGTGCTGGTCGACTCCGTGTCGTCGCCGTCGAGCTCCGTTTCGCTCCGCCTGCGGATGACGCCTTCCACGGCGACCACAGCGAGCCGTACCACGCCCTCGTCGCGCGTCTCGACGAAGCGGAGCCGCAGGTCGGATTCGAACGACTCGTCGACCTCGGTCCCGTCCTCCTTCGCGGCGGGCTCGCCGCTCGGCGTCCGGCGCGTGATCGCGAGGTCGCCGCCGGGCGCGAAGAGCGCGCCGGCGCCCTGCTTGACCCGCCACTCGTCCCCGACCGCCGGCGCGCGGCGTGGCAGCAGCCAGGCGAAGTCGAGGTCGGCCTCGAGCCCGTCCGTCACGTCCTCGGCGAGCTCCTCGTCCACCGCCCGCGCGTCGTAGCGCGCGGCCGTCTCGTTCCACTCGAAGCGCACGCTCCGCTCCTCGAGCGGGCTCGTGCCGACGAGCGTCCACCCGTGGCGGGCTTCGTCCTTCGGACGATCGAGCTCCTCGGCGGCGATCGCTTCGAACGTGCGCACGATCGTGAGAGGACGCACCGTCCCGGAGGGCTCGGCGCCGACGCGCGCGTAGACGTCGCTGACGGCGAGCTCCTGCGTCCGCGTCGACGTCGAGTCGAACGCGTCGACGATCTTGCCGCCGCGCGTGGTCCTCACGCGCGTGTGGAGCTCGCTCTCGTGCACGTGGCGCACGCTCTTGTGCAGCGCGAGCCCTGCGGCGGGCGCGAAGCGGATCTCGTCGGCCGCGCAGGCCGGAGCGCGGGCCGGGGCGAGGGCGAGGGCGAGCGGGGCGAGAGCGAAGGGCGTGAGCGTGGAGTGCAAGGACGTTTTCACGGACGTTCTCCTGCGGGCGGGGTCCACTCGCGCACGGGCGTGAACGCGATCGTCAGGCGCCCCGTGCCGGTCCGACGCCTCTCGAACGTCGTCTCGTCGACGCAGTCCTCGCGCTGGACCTCCCACGCGCCGCGGCTGTGCGACGTGTCCTCGCTCACGAGCGAGAGCGCGTGCGGATGGCCGCCCGCGACGTTCCACAGGAGCTCGCCCGCGAGCGTGCCCGCCAACTCGCTGTGTTGTCCGCCCGTCGCGAGCGTCCGCGCGTAGTCGCCCGCGAGCGAGACGACGGCGACTTGCACGCCGTCCGCCTCGCGCCGCCCGACGTAGCGGCACCTGAGCTCGCCGGTGAGCGTCTCCTCGAGCGGAGGCGCCGTCGCTTCCAGCGCCGCGAGCCAACGCTCCGCGTCCGCGGACAGGTCGGTCGGCGGCTCCATCGGCACGCCGCCGCCGAGGCGGAAGAGGCCGCGCACCGCTTGCGCAGCGACGGTCCACGTGTCGCCGGGCTCGACCGGGCGGTGGGGGAGCAGTTGGCGCAGGTCGGCGTCGGCCTCGAGATCCTCGAGCAGGCGCTCGTCGACGTCGGGGTCGAGCGCAACGACGGCGTACGCGGCCTCCCGCTCGTTCCAGGTGAAGCGCACGCGCTCGCCCTCGAGCGGGCTCGTGAGCGCGATCTCGTCCCGCGCGTCCGCCGCCTCGACCCGCGCCGTTTCGAACGAGCGCACGAGCTCGAGCACGCGGCCGCCGTCGACGCGCGCGTAGCGGTCGACCAGAACGACGTCGCGGACTTCGCGGTCGGGACGGCCGGGCACCGGGTCCGGCTCGCCGCCGGTCCACGACGAGACGAGCAAGGACTCCGTCACCTCGTGGATCGCCTTGCGCAGCACGAGACCCTCGGCTGGCTCGAAACGCAGTTCTTCCCCGTGTGCGGCGCACGCGAGCGGCGCGAGCAGAGCGAGAGCGGGAACGGCGCGCATACCGGCTCGACTCCTCGTCATTCTTCCTCGCGCACCGGCTCGAAACGCGCCGCGAACGTCCACGTGCCACTGTAGTCCGCCTCCTGCGTGCGCTCCATCTCCTGGTCGCCGAACGACATGTGGGATTCGCTCGACATGGTCGTGTCCGACTCGCCCTCGAGCGTGAGCGAGTGCAGATGGCTGCCCGCGAGGTTCCACAGGAGCTCGCCCTCGATCGTGAGCGTCGACTCGAGCGTGTGGACCGCCTCGACCGAGACCTCGTCGGACTCGGACTTCTCGCTGCGCGTGGAACGGCGCACCTCGCCCCGGATCGCGATCACCGCGACCTGCACGCCGTCCGCGTCGCGCGTCCCCGCGAAGCGGCACGTCACGTCC
>CAZGTQ010000362.1:0-2813 GCA_964528575.1 uncultured Planctomycetaceae bacterium
ATGAACCGGCCAGGATCTGGCCGTTCGTCGACCTCGACCTGCAGGTAGCCGACGAGCTCGGGTGCGTGCTGGATCTCGTCGAGGATCGCGCCGTCGGGGTGCTCCGCGAGCAGGCCGCGCGGGTCGTCCCGCGCGAACGCGGAGGTCGCGATCGATCACCACCCGAGGATCGTCCCGCTGGTGCTAAATTGTCAATACGATTGACAATTTAGCCCACGAGAGTCCCCTTCCCGGTGGCGTGGGGGGGATGACTCCAGCCGCGGAGGCGTTCAGCGTTCGCGCTGCAGCGCCGTGGCGGCCGACTTGCGGACCTCGTCGTCGGGATCCTGCGCGGCGGCGCGCTCCAGCGTCGGGACGACGCGCTGGTCCCCGATGTCGCCGAGCACCTCCGCCGCCGCGCGACGGACGCGCGGGTCGGGGTCGCTCTCGAGCGCCGCGAACAGGACGTCGAACGGCCACGCCTCGGTCGACACGTGGACGTCCGCGTTCAGGTAGTAGGGCTCGAGCTCGCGCCGGAGCTGCGCCTCGAGCTCGGCGCGAGTCAGGCCGGCGGCGTGCACGAAACCGACGTCGGGGATCTCCAAGTTGCCCTGGGCGTCGATCTCCGCCGTGAACGTGAGCGCCGGATTCAGCGGGTCGAGGAACCGCACCTCGTCGCCGCTCTCGAGCGGTGCACCGAGATGCCCCTCCCATTCCTCGGCGATGAGCGCGAGCGCGTCGACGGCCGCGAACCGCGCGCTCGCCTCCACGTTCAGCCGATCGAGGAGCAGCTTCGAGAGGCCGGGGACGGCCGACGGGCCCATGCGGAGGATGCGCTCGGCTCCTTCTCTGCTGCGCAGCGCGATCGCCAGCTCCTCGACCGACGGCGAGGCGTCCGGCTCCGACCGCGTGGGCGCGGCCTGGACTGTTCCACCGAGCTGCAGCGCCGCCTCGAAGCGCTCCTCGATCCGCTGCGCGATCGACGCGACGTCCGCGCGCACGTCGCCGAGCGCGCGTTCGGTCTCGCGTTGACCCGCGCGGAGCTGCCACGCCTGCACGACGACCGCGCCGCCGAGGACGACGACGAGAACGAGCAAGATTCGCTGCACCATGATCCGCTCCTCGAGCTTCTCGTGACGGCACGCGGCGAACGCGCGCCCGAAGTTCCCGAAGCGCCGCTCGGCCTCGCGCCGCGCGCGCTCGGGGTCCATCCCGGCCTCGACGAGGTCGTGGGCGGCGAGCTCGAGGTGCGCGTGCAGCTCCTCGAGGATCTCCGCCTCGATCTCGCGCGTGGAGCGCGCGTCGAACCGAGCGATGCGCCACGCCACGGTCAGGCTCCCTCCGGTTCGCCGTCCGGATGTCCAGAGAGCACCCGCTCGATCGCCTCGGACGTACGCCGCCACTGCTCGGCGGCCGCGCTCAGGTGCTCACGGCCCGCGTCGGTCAGCCGGTACACCTTGGTCCGGCGCTTCGATTCCGACGTCGCCCACTCGGCCGCGATCCAGCCGCGGCGCTCCATGCGATGCAGCGCCGGGTAGAGCGAGCCCTCCTCGACGCGCAGCACGTCCGCGGTCGTCTGCCGGATGCGCTTGGCGATCGCGTAGCCGTGGCTCGGCCCGGTCCGCAGCGTGCGGAGCACGAGCATGTCGAGCGTTCCAGGAAGGAGGTCGGATTTCGCCTTGCCGGGCTTCATGCCTCGGTCCTCGATGCCTAGATGGGCTAGGTATCGAGCGAGGCTACACCGGCCGGCGGAGATCCGTCAAGGCACCGGCGGAACCGTTCCGGCGTCGTCCGGGCCGAGGAGCTGCTTCAGGGCGTCGGCGTGCGTCGCCAGGAAGAGGTGGTCCTTCGGCCGTCCGACGGCCGCCTTCGACGTGACGATGTGCATCAACCTCGCCACCGGCACCGCGACGCCGTCCAGGTCGAATGTCACTTGCTCGCGCCAAACCTCGTCGAACGTGAAGCCCGCCATGACGAGCGTCAGGTCGACATGAAGGCCCTCTGGGCCGACAGCCTTCGTCAGCGCCGAGCGCCACACGACTCGCTCCGCAAGCCACAGGTCGCGGGGACGGTCGAGCGGTTGTCCCGAGGCGAGGAGCTCGAGCCCGCAGGCCTCGCACGCCTGCCACGCGAGGACCAGATTCTCCGGGTTCGGAGGCAGGAGAAGGTCACGATCCTGGGTCGTGAAAACGACTCCCCCGGCGTGCGCGTGCATGTTGGCGCCCGCGACGCCGATGAGGACGTATCGAACCCGTAGGTCAGCGAACGCCCGGGCGAGCGGGATGAAGGACGTCATCCACGAGGGATGATCTTGGCGTTCTTGACGAGGTGATCCCATTCCGCGAGCACGCGCTCCGTCCACGCCTTGTTCGTGCCCGGACGGTTCTCCGGGAGCCGTTCGGCGCGCTCGATCAGGCGCAGGTACTCGTCGGACAAGACGACCGGGCCCTCGGGCGGTTGCATTGCTTTCGCCGCGGCGATCGCTTCCAGTGCCTTCCGCGTGCCTTCGTCCACGCGAAGAACGTAAGCCACGCCGGCCGTGAGCGGTAGCGGGGCACTCTGGCGGCCCCCCGCATGGTTTCCGAGTTCAGCCGCCGGCGCGCGCTCGCCGGCGCGCCACCGCGTGCCAGACCAGCCCGAGCGCGATCAGCCCCACGCCCGCCGCAACGACGCTCCACTCGACCCAGAACGCGAGGCCCAGGCAGCTCGCGAGACCGAGCGCCGCGACCCAGCGCGGGTAGAGCCGGTGCTCCGGCCCCAGCCGCAGCGCGGCGAGGTTCGTCAGCGCGTAGTAGACGAGCACCGTGAACGCGCTGAACGACCAGTTCGATTCG
>CAZGTQ010000363.1:0-15288 GCA_964528575.1 uncultured Planctomycetaceae bacterium
TGCGCGCTCGCCTCCTTGACGAGGCTCTTGCGCGCGTACGCCTGGAACAGCGCGTCCTTGGACGCGAGCAGCTCGAGCAGCGTCTCGTCGCACGTGCCGCGCGCGAGCAGGCGGTGCACGATCACGCGGCGCGTCTGGCCCATGCGGTGCGCGCGCGCGATCGCCTGCGCCTCGGTCGTCGGCTTCGTCTGCGGCTCGGTGAGCACGACGACGGATGCCGCCTGCAGGTTGAGGCCCTGGCCGCCCGCCTGGATCTGCAGGAGCAGGATCGCGTGGCCGTCGTGCGCCGAGAAGCGATCGCACAGCGCCTGGCGCCCCTCGGGCGGCACCGAGCCGTCGATCGTGCCGACGACGTCGAAGCGCGCGGCGAGCGCCTTCAAGACGTCGAGGAAGTACGCGAAGACGAGCACCTTGCGGCCCGATTCGCGGTGGTCGTCGAGCAGCTCCGCGAGGTGGTCGAGCTTCGCCGACGTGCGGCCGTCCGCGCCGAGCGTCGCGCGCCGGCGCATGCCCATGAAGTTGCCCGCGAGCACCTCCGCGCGGTACGCGGCGAGCTCGTCGGGGCCGGGCTCGACCCACTCGGCGACCTCGATGCGCTCGGGGAGCTCGGTCAGCACGTCTTCCTGGTTGCGCCGCAGGTACACCTTCGCGACCGCTTGGTGGAAACGGCGCACGCTGCCGGCGGCGGCATCGAGCTCGAGGTCCTGCTCGCGCAGCGCCGCCGCGTCGTCCGGCCGGATGGCGCCGATCAAGTGCAGGAACTCCTCGGGGTGGTTCTCCATCGGCGTGCCCGAGAGCAGCACGACGCGGTCCGACGCCTCGGCCAGGCGACGCACCGCCTGCGAGCGGCCCGCGGCCGGGTTCTTCACGTAGTGCGCCTCGTCGACCGCGAGCAGGTCGACGCGCCCGCCCGCCGCGATCACCGCGTCGGCGAGCCGCAGGTTGCGCAGCGTGTCGTAGCTCGTCACCGCGATCCCGCCCTCGCGCGCCCAGTGCGCGAGCCCGCCCTCGACCGCGTCGCCGTGCAAGAGGAAGCCCTCGAGCGGCGTGCGCTCCGCGATCTCGCGCATCCAATTCAGGAGGATCCCCGCCGGCGCGACGACGAAGAAGTGCGCGTTCTCGCGCTCGCCGGCGACGTGCAGCATCGCCGCGAGCGTCTGCATCGTCTTGCCGAGCCCCATCTCGTCGCCGAGGATCGTGCGCTCCTGCGCGAGCACGTACTTCGCGCCGAACTCCTGGTAGCGCCGCAGCGTCGCCCGCAGGCCCGCGCAGCGCAGCGGCTGCGCCTCGACGCGCCGCGCGATCTCGTCGGACAGGCCGCCCTGGCCGCGCGCGCGCACGTCGTCCGGCCGCAGCCCGATCGACACGAACAGCTCCTCGAGCAGCGCGCAGCACTCGGCGTAGCGCGCGCGGAAGCGGTCCGCGACCTCCGTCTCGGGGAGCGGCTCCAGCCGCGCCCGCGCCACGCGCTGGCGTCCCTCGCGGGCGCGCTCGAGCGTGCCGTCGAGCGCGAGCTGCTCCGCCTCGTCGGCGAGCGCGCGCGCCTCGGTCAGCGCGCGCTCGGTCCGCTCGCGGTTCCACGCGCTCGTCGCCCAGCTCGCGAAGCTCGTCGCGCGGCGCACGCGCGCCAGCCGCTCCGCGAGCTGCTCGCCGAGCAGCGCGACGCGGTCCGCGTCGTCGCCGGCGATCTCGCGCGCGACGAGCCACGCCATCGTCCGCGCCGCGAGCGCGCGCGCGGCCTCGGTGTCCAGCGCGGCCGACGGCAGCGCCGCCGGCTCCTCGTCGATGCGCTGCGCGAGCGCGCGCGCGGCCGAAGCGACCCGCGCGCCGGTCTTCTTGCCCACGCCGTGGACGTGCGCGAGCTCGCGCGCCGACTTGCCGCGCACGTCGGCGAGCGTCGCGTAGCCCGCCTCCTCGAGCGCCGACCAGCGCACGTTCGCCGCGCCCGCCTCGCGCAGCTTGTCGACCGGGACCTCGCGCATCCGCCGCTCGCGCTGCTCGGCGGCGAAGCGGCGCGCCGCGTCCTCGGCGGGCCGCCGCACGGTGACGAGGGCAGCGCGGTAGCGCTGCGCTTCCTTCTTCACGGGCTTCGCCGCGCGCGCCGCCCGCGCGCGGGCGCGGCCGAGGTCGCTGCGCCGCCATGCGACGGCGGAGCCGCCGAAGAGCGCGGCGATTCCGGCGGCGACGGCGGAGGCGATCCCGATCACGGCGAGGTACATCGCGCCGTACGCTACCGCCGCCGTGCGCCCGGGGAAATTGCAGTGCGTCGGTCCGTCGCGATACTCTGGCACCGTGCCTCGAGCCAACTCGGTCCCCCCGTTCCGGACGATCGCCGTCGCCGCGGCGCTTGGCGCCCTCGTGCCGGCGCTCGCGCGCCCGCAGGAGGCCGCGTCCGGCCGCGGCGCCGGCGTCACGCTCGTGCGGGTCGAGGGCCAGCTCGACGTCGGCGCGCTCAGCCTCCTGCGGCGGGCGATCGACGAGGCGCAGGAGCGTGGCGACCGGCTCGTCGTCGAGCTCGACACGCCCGGCGGCCAGGTCGACCTGATGTGGAAGATCGCGCGCGCGCTCGACGCGGCGTCGCGCGACGGCCTGACGACCGTGACCTGGGTGCACGACCACGCGCTGTCGGCCGGAGCGCTCGTCGCGCTCGCGACCGACGCGATCTACATGCGCTCGGTCGCGCAGATGGGCTCGGCGACGCCGGTGCAGATCGGCCCGGGCGGCATCGCGGAGCTGTCCGAGGACGTGCGCGAGAAGACGTACTCGCACCTGCGCTCGGGCTTTCGCGCGTGGGCGCAGGAGCACGGACGCTCGGGGCTGCTCGCCGAGGCGATGGTCGACGCCGAGGTCGAGGTGCGCGAAGTGCTGCTCGCGGGCGTGCCGACGCTGATGTCGGAGAGCGAGTACGCCGACGCGAAGGTGCGCGGCGAGGACATGGTGCTCGTGCGCACGATCAGCCCGCGCGGGGAGCTGCTCAACCTGACCGGGCCGATGGCGGTCGAGCTGGGGATGGCGGACGGGATCGCCGAGAGCGCCGAGGAGCTGTTCGACAAGATCGGCGCGGCGGGGACGGCGCCGAACGTGATCGAGCGGACGCCGTCGGAGGACGTCGCCTCGTGGCTCGCCGCGGTGACGCCGCTGCTCTTGATGCTCGGGATCGTGCTCGCGTACGTCGAGCTCAAGGCGCCGGGCTTCGGGCTGCCGGGCTTCGCCGCGATCGCGTGCTTCGCGGTCGTGCTCGTCGGCCGTTACCTCGTCGGTCTCGCCGACGTGCCGCAGTTCGTGCTCGTCGGGCTCGGCATCGTGCTCATCGCAGTCGAGATCTTCTTCGTGTCCGGCACGATCTGGATCGGGCTGCTCGGCGCGGTGCTCGCGATCGCGGGGCTCGTGTGGGCCAACGTCGGTCCGGGCATCGATTTCTCGTACTCGCTCGACCGCGCGCTCGCGTTCGACGCGCTGCGCCGGCTCGTGTGGTCCTGCGTCGCGGCGGTCGTCGTGATGATGGTGATCTCGCGCTTCCTGCCGAAGACGCCGATCCTGCGCCGGTTGGTGCTCGATCCCGGAGCGCGCGCGGCGGGTTTCGTCGAAGCGGCGACGCAGCCGCGCGACGCGCGCGGCGCGGTGGGGCGCGCGATCACCGACCTGCGGCCCGTCGGCAAGGTCGTGCTCGACGGCGACGACCGCGAGCACGAGGCGCGCGCGCCGGGCGCGGCGCTCGAGAGCGGGGCGCGCGTGCGCGTCGTCGAGGTCAGCGGCGGCCGGCTCGTCGTCGAGCCGGTGCAGGAGGGGAGCGCGTAGACGATGTGGATCCCGGTCTTGCTCCTGATCGTCGGGCTCGGATTCGTGCTCGCCGAGGTGCTCTTCCCGAGCTTCGGCGTGCTCAGCATCCTCGCGGGACTGTGCATCTTGGGCGCGATCGCCGCGGCGTTCGCGCACGGCAGCTCGAGCGGCGTCGGCTTCTCGGTCGCGACGGCGGTGCTGCTGCCGACGGTGATCGTCGTCGGGCTCAAGCTCTTCCCGCGCACGCCGATGGGACGCCGCATGGTCGCCGGCGGGCTCTCGTTCGAGAGCGAGACCGCGACCGACGCGCGCGACCGCTCGCTCGTCGGCAAGCGCGGCGTCGTCGAGGCCGACTGCCGCCCCGCGGGCTACGCGCGCATCGACGGGCGCCGCGTCGACGTCGTCAGCCGTGGGGAGTCGATCCCCGCCGGGACCTCGGTGCGCGTGAGCGAGGTGCGCGGCAACCGCGTCGTCGTCGTGCGCGACGAAGAGAACGAATCCAAGCAAGAAGAACTCACGAAAGAAGAGGCCTCATGAGATCGCTCCTGCCGCTCGCGCTCGCTCCGTTCCAGGCCGACGACGACGGGATCAGCCTGTTCGAAGCGCTCGGGCTCGGGCTGCTGGTCCTCGGGCTCCTCGTCTTCGGCGTCTTCTTCCTGCGCTACGCGAACCTGTACATCCAATCGATCCTGACCAAGGCCGACGTCGGGCTCTTCGACATGGTCGCGATGAGCCTGCGCAAGGTGAGCCCGGCTGCGATCGTCAAGGCGCGCGTCATGGTCGTCCAAGCGCGGCTCGACGACATCGACAAGAAGGATCTCGAGGCGCACTTCCTCGCGGGCGGGAGCGTCGAGCGCGTCATCCGCGCGCTGATCGCCGCCGACCGCGCCGGGATCGAGCTCGACTTCCGCACGTGCAGCAGCATCGACCTCGCCGGCCGCGACGTGCTCGACGCCGTGCGCACGTCGGTCACGCCCAAGGTGATCGACTGCCCGAACCCCGCGTCGGGCAAGACCGAGGTCGCGGCGGTCGCGAAGGACGGCATCCAGGTGCTCGCCAAGGCGCGCGTCACGGTGCGCACGAACATCGCGCGGCTGGTCGGCGGCGCGGGCGAGGAGACGATCATCGCCCGCGTGGGCGAGGGCATCGTCTCGACGATCGGCTCGAGCGCCAGCCACAAGAACGTGCTCGAGAACCCCGATCACATCTCGAAGGTCGTGCTCCAGCGCGGCCTCGATGCGGGCACGGCCTTCGAGATCGTCTCGATCGACATCGCCGACGTCGACATCGGCCACAACATCGGAGCGCGGCTGCAGGCCGATCAGGCCGAGGCCGACAAGCGCGTCGCGCAGGCGAACGCCGAGAAGCGGCGCGCGATGGCGGTCGCGGCGGAGCAGGAGTTCAAGGCGAAGGTCGTGGAGAACCGCGCGCTCGTCGTGCTCGCCGAGGCCGAGGTGCCCAAGGCGATCAGCGAGGCGCTGCGGTCGGGCAACCTGGGCGTCATGGATCTGTATCGCCTGCGCAACATCCAGTCGGACACCGCGATGCGCGAGTCGATCTCGCGCGGCGAGGGCGAGGGCGGCGGCCAGCAGCCGCCGGCGAGCTGATGGCGCTGGTCCAGAGCGAGCTCGGGTTCGAGCAACTGATCCAGATCGTCATCCTGCTGGCGATCTTCGTGGTCGGACCGATCATTCGCGCGGTCGTGGAGAGCCGCAAGCGCGGCCAACGGGGCTCTTCACGTCCGGACGCACGTCCGCAGGCACGTCCGGAGATGCGTCCGGACGCGCCTTCCGCCGAGCAGGGCGAGCCCCGGCCGCGCTCGCCGCTCGACGAGCTCTTCGGGCTGGGCGACGAGGACGACGAGCAAGAGCGGCTCGAGCAGGCGCGACGCGAGCAGGAGCGGCTCGAGCGCGAGCGCCGCGAGCGCGAGGAGCGCGCGCGCCGCGCCGCGCAGCCGCCGCCCGCGGAGCCGGCTGCAACGTCGTCGCGCGCTACAGCGCGCCGTGCGGCCGCGGCGGGCGCCGACTCGGCGGCGAGCGCGCCGTACGCGCAGACGCCGCTGCCGCTGCCGGCGGACCTGACGCTCGAGGGCGAGCCGCCCGTGTACGTCGCGCTCGCGTCGCTGCCCTCCGCGGAGCCCGATACGAGCCCGGGAGCGGCGTTCGGTGCCGACGGGGGCGCGTTCGAGCGCGTCGGCGGCCCTTTGCGCGACGTCGTCGGCGCGCGCGCGGCGACGCGTCGGCGCCGCGGCATCGACTGGCGCCGCGCGATCGTGCTCTCCGAGGTGCTCGCGCCGCCGCTGGGCCTGCGCGAGGGCGGCGAGGGCGGCCTGGGAGCGCCGCCGGGGCTGCGGTAGCTTCTGCTGCATGCCGCCGCGCAAGCGCTACTGGCTCGTGAAGTCCGAGCCCGACGTGTTCTCGTTCGACGACCTCTGGAAGGCGCCGAAGCGCACCACGCACTGGGACGGCGTGCGCAACTACCAGGCGCGCAACCTGCTGCGCGACGAGATGCGGGTCGGCGACGGCGTGCTCTACTACCACTCCAACGCGGATCCGCCCGGCGTCGCGGGCGTCGCGCAGGTCGCGCGCGCGGGCTATCCCGACCCGACGCAGTTCGATCCGGCCGACGCGCACTACGACCCTGGGGCGGACCCCGACGAGCCGCGCTGGTTCGTCGTCGACGTGCGTGCCGTGCAGAAGCTGCCGCGCTTCGTGCCGCTCGCGGAGCTCAAGGCGCACCCGAAGCTCGCCTCGATGGTCGTCGTGCAGCGCGCCTCGCGGCTCTCGGTCCAGCCGGTCACCGCCGAGGAGTGGAAGAGCGTGTTGGCGCTCGGCGGCGCCAAATAGGCCCTGGAAGGCCCGCGGCGGCGGTCGACGGCTCGCGCGCGGCCCCCCCAGCCGGCACGGCGCCGCAAGTGCTTGTCGGAGCGTGGTTTGCGACGGCGAGCGGCGCCCGCGCGGTGCCTCGACCGCGCTCCAGGCCCTCCCAGGGGCCCTGCGAGGCCGCCCTGGGACCTTGCACGCCGCCCCCGATTGTGGTCTCCAGGAGGGAGGGCTCCCGCCGGAGCAGCGTCGCGCGGGGGGCTCACACGCTCGGAACGAGGACACCAGACGAGGACACCAGCCCACGGGCAGGAAGGCCACGCGATGACGCAGAACTACCAGAACCTGAGGAACGCGGTCGAGGCGATCGCCGACGACGTCGACAAGGCGGAGAAGGGCAACAAGGCGGCGACGTCTCGCGTGCGCAAGGCGATGCAGGACGTGAAGAACCTCGCTCAAGAGATCCGCAAGGAGATGCTCGAGCTGCGCGACGCGGGCGGCGCCGGCTGATCCGACGCGACAGCGCTCGCACGATCCACGAGCGGGCCGTGGGCTCCCGAGAGCGGGGCCTGCGGCCCGCTCGCTTCGTTCCGGCCCCGGCCGCCGGTGCGTGCGCTCAGTCCGGCTCGACCTCGAACTCCCGCCAGCCGCCGGCGCCGGGCCGGATCGAGCGGGCCGAGCGCACGTCGTCGCGCTCGAGGGCGCGGTACAGGTGCGGGAACGCCTCCGTGCCGCGCGAGGGCTCGACGACGAGCGCGTCCGAGGCACGGCCGAGGTCGATCTCGAGCAGCACGAGCGCGCGCGCGGCGGCGTAGTGCGTCTCGAGCGTGCCCGCGACCTGGTGCTCGAACGAGAGGTGCACGAAGCCCTCCGCCGCGAGCGAGGGCGGCTCCCAGGTGCCGCCGGCCGCGCTCCAGCGCTCCCACGCCGCGGGCTCGATCACGTGGAAGAGCCGCGCGGTCATGCTCGAGCGATCTCCAGGCGCGTCCCCGGCGCGACGACGCCCGCTTCGCCGGCGAGCCGCGCGAGCGCGTCGAGCGCGCGCCCGCCTTCCGCGCCGAGCTCCAGCGTGCGCTCGTTCACGTACAGCTCGACGTGCGCGCGCAGGACGTCGTCCGCCAGCTCCTGCGCCCAGCGCCGCATGCTCGCGAGGCACGCCGCGGGGTGCGCGTGGCCCCACTCGAGCGACGCGCGCACCGCCGTCTGGACCGCCGCGACGCGCTCGGGGCCGAGCGATCGGCGCGCGACGAGCCCGCCGAGCGGCAGCGGCGCGTCGGCGCGGCTCGCCCACGTGTCGCCGAGGTCCTCGACGAGCGCGAGCCCCTGCTCGCGCCACGTGAAGCGGCCCTCGTGGATGCAGACGCCCAGGTCGGCGCGCCGCGCGCGCAGCGCGGGCATGATCGCCGAGAACACGACCTGCTCGACGCGGCCGGCGCCGGGGTGGAACAGGCGCCACAGCAGCGTCGCGGTCGTCCACTCGCCCGGGCACAGGACGCGCGCGTCGGGCGCGACGCGCTCGGCGCGCGTCGGCTCGGCGGCGAGCACGAGCGGCCCGACGCCGTGGCCGAGCGCGGAGCCCGACGGCAGCACGACGACGTCGCGCGCCATGCGCAGGGCCGCGTGGAACGAGACCTTGGCGACGTCGAGCTCGCCAGCGAGCATCCGTTCGTTCAGCTCCTGCACGTCGAGCAGCACGATCTCGAACGGCGGCTCGCCCGGCGGGGGAGCGAGCTCCCCCGCGAGCAGCGCGTGGAACGCGAACGTGTCGTTGGGACACGTCGAGATGCCCAGGCGCAGCGCGCTCCTCACGTCGCCCTCACGATGCGGCGGCGCCGCGCCGCCCGAGCTCGGCGAGCACGCGCCGCCGCGCGGCAGCGAGCGCCGCGGGAATGCGCCACGTCTTCGGGTCACGCTCGCCGACCCGGTTCGAGATGCCGCGCACGATCGTCACCGGCACGCGCGCGAGCGCGCACGCGAGCGCGACGCCGAAGCCCTCCATGTCCTCGGCGACCGCGGCGGGGAAACGCCGGCGCCGCAGGTCGGCCTGCTCGCGGTCCGCCGACGCCGCGCACGTCGTGAGCAGCAGCGCGGCCGCGTCGTCTCCCGCGGCGAGCTCGAGCTCGTCGCCGATCGGCTCCGCGCTCGTCCCGTCGCTCCCGGGCCACTGCGGGAAGCCGAGCGCCGGCGGCCCGCTGAAGCCGCGCAGGTCGCCGACGCCGATGCCCTCGATCGCGACGCGCGCGAACGCGAGGGCCGTGCCGATCGGGTGCGCGTCCGTGTCGTACGCGCCGGCGATGCCCGCGAGGTAGACGTGGCTGGGACGCAGCGTGGCGACGAGGTGCGCCGTGCGCGCGGCCGCGGCGACCGCGCCGAACCCGCACAGGCTCTGGAGCGCGAGCCCCGGCTCGAAGGCGCCGTAGTCGAGCATCCGGCGCCGCTCGAGGTCCGTCGGAACGAGCAGGAGCGGGGCCGAGCCTGGAGAAACGTGCGCGTACGAGGGCATGTGCGAGGCCGATGGCGCGTGGAGCAAAGCTTACAGACGCTCCCAGCCCTTTCTGTTAGCTTCCGACCGGCTTCCTTCCCGGCCCCCAAGTCCCTGCTTCCCGGCCCCGTCATGAAGCGAATCGCCCCCGGCCCCACGGCCTTCGCAGCTCTTCTCGTGCTCGTCGCGCCGACCGTCGCGCTGCAGAGCGCCGACGTCCGTGCCGACGTCCGTGCCGACGCGAGCACCGCCGCCGTGCACGCGGGCGACGACGCGAGCGCCGCCGTCGTCGACCGCGTCATCGCGCTCGGCCGCGACGACAACCGCGTCCAGGAGCACCTCGACTACCTGACGAACGGCATCGGGCCGCGTCTGACGTCGTCGACGAACTTGACGCGCGCGTGCCAGTGGGCGGCCGCGCAGCTCGGCGCGTGGGGGCTCGACGCGCGCATCGAGAAGTGGGGCGAGTTCGCCGTCGGCTTCGACGCGCACGGTCAGAGGGGCGGGATGGTGCACCCCGAGCGCATCGAGTACGTCTACCGCACGCCCGCCTGGTCGCCCGGCACGCCGGGTCCCGTGCGCGGGCCCGCGATCCTCGAGCCGGCGACGCTCGAGGAGCTCGCGGCGATCCGCGACCGGCTTCCCGGAGCCTGGATCGTGCGCACGCGCTCGCGCCCCAAGCGCACCGTGCGCAACGAGATCGAGGCCGCGCTCGACGCCGCCGCGATCGCGGGCGAGGTGCGCCGCTCCGGCATGCGCATCCAGGTGTTCGGCAACCGCAACATCGCGATGGACGACCTGCCGACGCGCGTGAGCATCTGGCTGCGCCAGGACCAGTGGGAGGATCTGTTCGAGCGGCTCGAGGGCGGCGCGGACGTCGAGCTCGAGTTCGACGTCGACAACCGCTTCCTGCCGGGGCCGATCCCGCTCTACAACGTCGTCGCGGACATCCCGGGCACCGAGCTCCCCGACGAGTACGTCGTCGTCGGCGGCCACATCGACAGTTGGCACGCCGCGACGGGGACGAACGACAACGGCACGGGCGTCGCGACGACGATGGAGGCCGCGCGCCTGCTCATGGCCGCGGGCGCGCGTCCGAAGCGCACGATCCGGTTCATGCTGTGGAGCGGCGAGGAGCAGGGCCTGCTCGGCTCGCGCGGCTACGTCGAGCAGCACCCCGAGCTGATGCCGAAGATCAGCGCCGCGCTCGTGCACGACATGGGCACGAACTACCTCTCGGGCATCGAGGTGCCCGCGGGGCTCGCGAAACAGCTCGAGCCGGTGTTCGCGCCGGTGATGGAGCTCGATCCCGAGATGCCGTTCGAGATCGAGGAGAACGAGGGCCTCAGCCGCATGGCCGGCTCGAGCGACCACGCGTCGTTCCTGCGCGAGGGCGTGCCGGGGCTGTTCTGGCAGCAGGCGGGTCGCTCGACCTACGGCGACTTCTGGCACACGCACTTCGACACGTTCGACTCGGCGATCCCGGAGTACCAGCAGCACTCGGCGGTCGTCGTCGCGGTCGCCGCGTACAACATCGCGAATCTCGACGTATTGCTCGAGCGCGACGGCCTGTTCCGCGAGGGCAGCGACCGGCGCCGCTCGAGCACGCGCCGGCGCATGGGCGTCTACCTGGACGAGAACGAGGTGGTCGAGTTCTCCGAGGACGGCAGCATGGCCGAGGCCGCGGGCTGGGAATCGGGGGACGTGATCCTCGCGATCGACGGCGTCGCGGTCTCGAGCCAGCGCGAAGTCGTCGAGGAGCTGCAGAAGGGCGGCCCGAAGAAGACGTTCAAGCTCCAGCGCGGCGAGGAGACGATCGAGTCGGTGCTCGACTTCACCGGCACGCCGTCGGAGAAGGCGCGCGAGGAGGAGGCCCGCCGCGCGCGCGAGGAGGCCGAGCAGGCCGACGAAGAGGCCGGCGGCGAGAAGAAGGACGCGGAGACGACCGACTTGCGCCGTTGAGGAGCGACGTCGCCCCCCGCGGGCCCGCGGGCGCCAGGACGCGCCCGCGGGCCCGCTGACGTTTCGCGCCCGGTCCCGTAACGTTGTCGCGCATGGGCTGGTACGCCGAGCACGTTCTGCCGCGCTGCATCGACCGCGCGCTGCGCGGCGAGGAGCACGCCGAGGTGCGCGAGCGCAGTCTCGCTCCGGCGCGCGGGCGCGTGCTCGAGATCGGCTTCGGCTCCGGGCTCAATCTGCCGCACTACCGGCACGACCCCGCGGGCGAGAGCGGCGTGAGCGAGCTGCTCGCGATCGACCCCGCGACGCTCGGGCGCAAGCTCGCGCGCGCGCGCCTCGCGGCCACCTCGCTCCCCGTGCGCGTCCTCGATCTCGGCGCGCACGACCGGCTCCCGCTCGACGACGCCGCGGTCGACGAGGTCGTGTCGACGTGGACCCTGTGCACGGTCGCCGACGCGGACGCGACGCTCGCCGAGCTGCGTCGCGTGCTCGTCCCCGGCGGCGTGCTGCGCTTCGTCGAGCACGGCCGCTCGCGCGACGAGCGCATCGCGCGCTGGCAGCGCCGGCTGACCCCGATCCAGGCCTTCGTCGGCGGCGGCTGCCGGCTCGACCGGCCGATCGACGCGCTCGTGCGCGGCGCGGGCTTCGCGCTCGACGCGCTCAGCGAGTACGAGCTCGAGGGCCCGCGCGTCTACACGTACACCTACGAGGGCGTCGCGCGCGCGCCGCGCGCCGCGGCGGCGACGTGAGCGGCGCGCCCACCGCTCCCCGGCGCCGCCCGCGCCTCGTGACGCGGCTCGCGCTCGTGCTCGTCGCGCTGGTCGCGGCGCCGCTCGCGGGCGAGGCGCTCTACCGCGTCTGGTGCCGCGTCCAGGGTGCGCCGTACCGCAAGGAGTCCGCCGCGGACGAGATCCTCGGCGTCGTGCACTCGATGAACCAGCCGGTGCCGCTCGCGCTCGACGAAGAGCCGGGCGCGGACCTCCTCGGCGTGACGATCGCGCACGAGCCGCACCCGTTCTACGGCTACGAGGTCCCGGCGCAGCAGGACGTGATCGCGACGCAAATCGCGCGGCTCGCGCGCGCGGACGCGGACGAGCGCTACTGGGTGCTCGTCGTCGGCGGCTCGGTCGCCGCGATGCTCGGCGAGCTGGGCGGCGAGCGTGTGGCCGAGCTGCTCGGAGCGGCTGCGCCGGTCGCGGGCCGCGACGTCGAGGTGCTGAACCACGGCCGCGGCGGCTTCAAGCAGCCGCAGCAGCTCATGCTCGTCGCGCACCTGTTCTCGCTCGGCCTCGTGCCCGACGCGGTGATCAACGTCGACGGCTTCAACGAGGTCGCGCTCGGCAACCACAACGCGACGCTCGGCGTGCACCCGAGCTACCCGCACTGGCCGCGCTGGGGCAACCTCTCGGGCGCGCACGCGTCCGACCCGCGCGCGCTCGACCTGTTTGCCGCGATCTGGACGACGCAGCGCGAGGTGCGCGAGCTCGCCGAGCGCGTGCTCAACTCCGGTTGGCACGCGAGCGCGCTCGTCGGCCGCTGGACCGCGTGGCGCGCCCGCGTCCTGCGCGCGCGCTGGGGCGAGCTGCAGGCGCGCTACCTCGAGGCGCTCGGGAGCGACGCGTCCCGCGGCGGCCGCGGCCCCGCCTTCGACGCGTCGCCCGACGCCGCGCTGCGCACGATCGTCGACGGTTGGGAGGACGCGTCGCGCTCCTTGCGCGGGCTGTGCGCGGCGCACGGCGTCGCGTACCTGCACGTGCTGCAGCCGACGCTGCACGACGCGGGCTCCAAGTCGCTGACGGCCGAGGAGCTCGCCGTCTCGGTCACGGACCCCGCGTGGAAGGACGGCGTCGTGCGCGGCTACCCGCTGCTCGAGGAGCGCGCCCGCGCGCTCGCCGCCGAGGGCTTCCCGATCGCGGACCTGACCGGCGTCTTCACGGGCGTGAGCGAGACGCTCTACTTCGACGTCTGCCACTTCGGAGCCGAGGGCAACCGCCTCTTCGCCGAGGCGATCGCACAGGAGCTCGCGGCGCGGTTGTGAGCGCCGCGCGCGCGCCGCTACACGTGGTGCACGGGTCCGTCGCCGCGTGCGGCGGCGTGGAGCGTGCGGCGCACGTAGACGGGGACCATTTCGCGGCGGTAGTCGTGGTCGCCCGGGATGTTCGGCATCGGGCGGCACTTCTGGTAGGCGCGCTCGGCGGCGCGGCGAGTTGCGTCGTCGAACGCTGCGCCCTCGAGCGGGGCGCCGACGAGCTCGGCGGCGGCGCGCGCGAGGCGGGTCGGGCGGGCCTGGAGCGCGACCGCGACGAGGTCCGCGGCGGCGATCGTGCCGTCCTCGACGTCGAGGCGCGCGGCGACGCCGAAGAGCGGGAAGTCGATCGAGCCGCGGTCGCGCAGCTTGCCGTACGCGCCGTGGTGGCCGGCGGATTGGCGCGGGACGCGGACGGCGACGAGCAGCTCCGCGCGGCCGAGCTTCTTGTTGTGGATGCCGTCGGGCAGGTAGAAGTCGTCGATCGGGCGCGTCTCGCGCGCGCCGCCGGGACCCTCGACGACCAGCTCCGCGCCGAGCGACATCAGCGCGGGCGCCGTGTCGTTGCTCGCCGCCGCGACGCACTTCTGCCCGCCCGCGACGACATGGCACTCGGTGCCGTCCTTCTTGAGGCAGAAGCCGAGCGCCTGGCGCCAGAAGTACGTCTGGTTGTACCACTGGCAGCGCGTGTCGAGCATCACGTTGCCGCCCAGCGTGCCCATGCGGCGCAACTGCGGGCCGGCGACGAGCGAAGCGGCCTGCGCGAGCGCCGGCGCGCGCTCGGCGACGAGCGGCGAGCGCGCGAGCTCGGCGAGCGTCGTCATCGCGCCGATCGCGAGCGCGCCGTCGGGCTCCTCGCGGATGCCGCGCAGCTCCGCGACCCGCGCGAGCGAGACGACGAGCGAAGGCGTGAACAGCGCGTGCTTCATGTTCGGCACGAGGTCCGTGCCGCCGGCGAGGACGAGCGCGTCCGCGTGCTCGGCGAGCAGGCGCACGGCGTCCGCGACGCTCGTCGGCTGGGCGATGTCGAAGGCGGGCAGGCGCAGCATGGTCAGCTCCTGCGCGCCGCCTCGGCGGCCGCGAGCCGTGCCGCGCGTCGCGCGGGGGCGAGCTCGCGCTGCTCGCGCAACGCACGCAGCACCTTGCCGGGCGTCAGCGGCAGCTCGTGCAGCCGGATCCCGACCGCGTCGAACACGGCGTTCGCGAGCGCGGGGATGCACGAGTGCAGCGGGCCCTCGCCCGCCTCCTTCGCACCGTATGGGCCCTCGGGGTCGATGCTCTCGACGATCAGCGCCTCGATCTCGGGCGTGTCGAGCGTCGTCGCCATGCGGTAGTCGAGCAGCGACGGCCCCGCGTGGAGGCCGAAGCGGTTGACGCCGTGGTCCTCGAGCAGCGCCTCGGCGATGCCCATGTAGACCGAGCCCTCGATCTGGCCCGCGACCGTCACCGGGTTGAGCGCGCGTCCGCAGTCGTGCGCGCACCACACCTTCTCGCACTTGATGCGGCCGGTCTCGTCGTCGACCGACACCTCGACGACGTGCGCGGTGAACGAGTACGCCGGCGACGCGCCGATCGTGCCGCCGCGGTAGTCGCCGCCGAGCTGCGGCGTGTTGTACGAGCCCGTCGCGCCGAGCGTGTCGAAGCGCTCCTCCGCGACCTGGAACGCCTCGCGGATCGGCAGCGTGCGGCTCGCGTCGGCGAGATCGAGCGCGAGCCCGCCGCCCAGCCGCACGCGCCCCGGATCGACGTCCCAGCGCTCGGCGACCGCCTCGACGATCTGCGCGCGCAGCTTGCGGCACGCGTCGATGCACGCGTTGCCGACCATGAACGTCACGCGGCTGCTGTACGCGCCCAGGTCCACCGGGCACAGGTCGGTGTCCGCCGCGACGACGCGCACGTCGGACACGTCGACGCCGAGCTCCTCGGCGACGATGTACGCGACGATCGAGCTCGAGCCCTGGCCGATGTCGTTGCCGCCGGTGAACACCGTGACGCGGCCCGAGCGGTCGGCCTGGAGCTGGATGCCCGCCTGCGGCATCGCGTTCGGGTACACGGGGTAGTTCGTGCCCGAGATGTACATCGAGCCCGCGACGCCGAGCCCGCGGCCCCAGGGGAGCTTGCCGTAGCGCTCCTTCCAGCCGCTCGCCTTCTCGACGAGGTCGAGGCACTCGCCGAAGCCGCTCGACGTGATGCGCTGGCCGTTGACCGTGCGCGTGTGC
>CAZGTQ010000364.1:0-7202 GCA_964528575.1 uncultured Planctomycetaceae bacterium
CGAGCGCGCGCGAGCTCGACCGCGAGCTCGAGGCGCGCGGGCTGACGCTGACGCGGGTGCGCGAGCGGCGCCGCGCGGGCGGCGCCGGCGGGCGCCGGCTCGCTCGCGGCGACGTGACGGTGCTGTGCGCGCAGCTCGCGACGCTCACCGGCGCGGGCGTGCCGCTCGTCGAGGGGCTCGCGGGCCTCGCCGAGCGCGCCGACGACGCGCGCGTGCGGCAGGTGCTCGAGCGGCTGGTCGCGGCGCTCGGGCGCGGCGAGAGCCTGGCCGGCGCGATGGCGGCCGAGGGCCGCGCGTTCGCGCCGGTGGTGCTGGCGGCGGTGCGCGCGGGCGAGTCGTCGGGCACGCTGCCGCGGGTGCTGCGGCGGCTCGCGAAGCACCTCGAGTGGGCGCGCGGGATGCGCGCGACGACGTTGCAGGCGCTGGTCTATCCCGCGTGCCTCGCCGTCGCGGTCGCGGGGCTCGTGACGGTGCTCGTCACGTACGTGCTGCCGCGCATCCTCGCGCTCTTCCCGGCCGGGCTCGCGGACCTGCCGCGCGAGACGCGCGCGCTGCTCGCGGTCTCCACGTTCGTCGAGCAGCACGTCGCGTGGCTCGCCGCCGCCGGCGCGCTCGCCGTCGTGCTCGTGCGCCTCGCGCTGGCGCGGCCCCACGGACGCGAGCGCATCCACGGCCTCCTGCTGCGGGTCCCGGGCGCCGGCACGTTGCTCGCGCGCATCGCGATGGCGCGCTTCGCCGCGACGGCGAGCATCCTGCAGGCGGTCGGCGTCGACGCGTTCACGATGCTCGAGCGCTCGGCGGACGCGTGCGGGAACGAGGCGCTGCGCGCCGCGTTCGGGCGCGCGACCGCGCGGGTGCGTGCGGGCGAGCCGATCGCGGCGGCGCTGGAGCGCGAGCCGCTCGTCGACCCGCTCGTCGTGCAGATGGTCGCCGTCGGCGAGCGCACGGGCGAGCTCGACGCGACGCTCGACGCGCTCGCGGCGCACTACGACGAGGAGGTGCCGCGGACGGTGAAGAGCTTCCTGACGGTGTTCGAGCCGGCGCTCTTGCTCGCGGCGGGCGCGGTCGTCGCGTTCGTGCTCCTCGCGGCGCTGCTGCCGGTGTTCGAGCTGTACGGAGCGATCGGATGAGGACGTCCTCGCGCTCGGCATTCACGCTGATCGAGCTCGTGCTCGCGCTGACGATCCTGCTCGTGCTCGTGGGCGCGGCGGTGCCGGCGGCGACGGCCGTCGTCGAGTCGGGCCGCCGCCGCGCGACGCGCGCAGAGCTCGCGGCGCTCGAGCCGGCGGTCGTCGCGTTCTTCGAGGACACGGGCGCGCTGCCCGCGGCGGTCGAGGACCTCGAGCGGGCGCCCGCAGGCGCGCGCGGCTGGGCGGGGCCGTACTTGTCGGCGTCGTACGTCGAGGGCGCGAGCGGCCGTTCGGCGGCGGCGCTCGACGCGTGGCGCCGGCCGTACCGCGTCGAGCGCGCGGGCGACTCGGCGCTCGTCCTGACGAGCGCGGGCGCGAGCGGCGCGTTCGGCGACGCAGCGGACCTGGCGGTGCGCATCGACGTGACGCCGGCGCGGCGCGCGCGGACGCTGGAGCGGCTCGCGATCGTCAACGCGGCGATCGAGCGGCACAACCGGGCGGCGCCCGTGGGCGCGACGCCCTTGCCGGCGGACTACGAGGCGCTGCTCGCCGCGCTCGTGACGCGCGGGAGCCTGCCGGCGGCGGAGCCTTTCCGCGTCGACGGCTGGGGCCGACCCTTCGAGGTCGACCCGCCCGGGAAGACTCCGGTCGTCGCCGTGCGCTCGTCCTCGCTCGGTCGCTGAGGCCCCGCTACTCTGGCGCGTTCCATGGAACGCTGGTCGATCGAGCTGGAGAAGGAGTACTTCAAGTTCTCCGCGGCGCACTTCCTGATCTTCCCGGACGGCAGCGCCGAGCGCCTGCACGGCCACAACTACCGCGTGCGGGTCGAGATCGAGGCGGCGCTGACGCGCTTCGGGCTCGTGATCGACTTCAAGCAGGTCAAGCCGGTCGTGCGCGAGCTGGTCGACGAGCTCGACGAGCAATGGATCGTGCCGGGCGAGCACCACGAGCTGCGCTGCACGATCGAGGACGGCCAGGCGACGGTGCGCTACCGCGAGCGCACGTACACGGCGCCGCAGGAGGACGTGCTCGTGCTCCCGATCAACAACACGAGCGCGGAGAACCTCGCGACGTGGTTCGCGCGCGAGCTCGCGCGCCGGCTCGCATTGCGCTTCGAGGACGTCGAGGTGCGCACGCTGCGCGTCGCCGTCGAGGAGACGTCGGGGCAGCGGGGCGTGTACTACTACGAGCGGTGAGAGGAGCCGAGCGGGCGGAGCGGCCTGGCTTCGCGCGGCGCGAGGGAGGCGCCGCGCTTCAGTCCTGGCGCGGCTGCCAGGGCTCGAGCGGCTTGTGGAACTCGTCGGCGGGGCCGTAGCGGGGGTGGGCGCCCTCGCTCCAGACGACCTGGCCGAGGCCGGTGACGGTGGGGTCGGAGACGTCGAAGCGCTCGAACGCCGCGACGGAGTAGTAGAAGCCGCCCAGGCCGATGGAGTGGACCAGGACGCGGGCGGGCCGCGAGCGTTCGGGTGAGCGCACGATGCGCAGCGGGCCGCAAGCCGGATCCTGGTCCTCGCAGTTGATCGTCGGCGGGGCGATCTCGCGGCGGATCGAGAGGCAGGCAGCGGCGGCCTGCAACGCGGAGGAGCCGGCGCCGTGCTGGCCGAGCATCGACTTGGTCGAGTGCACGCGCAGGGCCGGCAGGGCGTCGCCGAAGGTCTGCGCCAGCGCGAGGCCCTCGAGGCGATCGTAGATCTTCGAGGACGAGCCGTTGGCGTTCACGAGGTCCACGGACGAGGGCTCCCAGCCCGCTTCGCGCAGCGCGCCACGGAACGCGCGCACGCAGGGGCGTAGGTCGACCTCGGGACGGTCGTGGCTGTACTGGCGGTTCTGGCCGGCGGAGCACTGCTGGTAGGCAGCGAGCCGCGCGTAGATGCGTGCGCGCCGAGCCAGGGCGTGGGGCAGCGATTCGAGAAGGAGCGCCGCGGCTCCCTCGCCGATCACGTTGCCGTCTCGGCCGCGGTCGAAGGGACGCGACGCGCGCTCGGGCGAGTCGTTGTAGCGCGTCGCGAGCGAGCCCGAGGCATTCAACGCCGCCAGCACCTCGGTCACCACTTCGCAGTCGGTGGCGACGACGAGTATCGCGTCGACGGCGCCCGACTGGATCATGCGCAGGGACTGTCCCAGGGCATCCAGCCCCGAGTTGCAGCCCGAGGTCGTCGTGTGCACCGGCCCGCGGATGTTGAAGAAGGACGAGATCTGGCACGCGGCCGAATGGTTGAAGGCATAGAACGCCGCGTGCGGGGGTAGATCGCCGCGCGCAGCGACGCGCCCCTGGAAGCCGAACAGCGTCTCGAGGTTCCCGATCGAGGTGCCGACGTGGATCCCAAGGCGATCGACGTCGCAGGCGTCGAGGTCGAGCTCGGCGTCGTGCAGCGCGAGGATCCCCGCTGCCAGCGCGAGCTGCACCGGCCGCGGCGTCTGGCGCGCCATGGCGCTCCCGTGCACGACGTAGTCCTCGAGGCGGAAGTCCTTCACCTCGGCCGCGATCTTCGAGGGCGAGAGCTCGGCGTCGCACAGCGAGATCGGGCCGAAGCCGGGGCGCCCCTCGCAGAGCGCCTCCCAGAAGAGGTCGCGGCCGCAGCCGATGGCGCTGACGGGACCGAGGCCGGTGACGACGGCGGGGATGGTGGGCAGGCCGGAGACTGAGCTCATCGCTCCTCCATCCTGGCACGGATCCGCTCCACGCGCGCCGAGGCCTCGCGCGTCTCGACGTGATGCTCGCCCAGCACGGCGCGCCGCCCCCTCACGAGATCCTCGGCCAAGTGCGCTGCTTCGGCCAGCGCCGAGCGCTCCTCGGCAACCCGCACGAGCCCGTCGAGCGAGCGCAGGGTCTCGGGGTGCTCCAGGCCGTAGCGCGCGCGCTGTCGCTCGTAGGCCTCGCGGTAGAGACGCGCAGCTTCCTCCAGCGCCCCGCGTCCGCGCGCGAGCAGGGCGAGGTAGCCGATGGTGAGCAGGCGGTCGGGATGCGCTTCGCCCAACGCTTCCGTCTGGCGCGCGAGGACGTCCCACAAGATCTCCTCCGCCTCGTCGCGCTGGTCGAGATTGGCGAGGATCGACGCGAGCTGGCTGCGCGCGGCGAGCGGGAACGGGTGCTCGGGCGAATAGGTCTCGTCGATGCCGGACGAGGCCGCCCGCGCGACCGGCAGCGCCTCGGCGTTGCGCCCCTGCATCCAGAGCACCCCGGCCAGCTTCATCGCGGCCATCAGGGCCCGCGGGTGCTGCGCGCCCAGCACGCGCGTCGCCACGTCCAGCGAGCGGCGGTAGAGCTCCTCGGCCGCGCCGTGCTCGCCGCGGTCCTGATGCACCGCCGCCAGGGAGTCCAGGAAGATCGGCGCATCGGGATGCTCCTCGCCGTAGACCTCGACGTGGGCGTCGAGCGCGCGGGCGAGCCATTCCTCGGCCTCGCCGAGCTGCCCCTCCTGCCGCAGGTGATCGCCGAGCTGGTGCATCGTCGCGATCGTGCGCGCGTGGGTCTCGCCGAGCAGCGCGACCTGCGCCTCGGCGAGCTCGCGGTCCAGGACGACGGCCTCGCCCGCCGCGCCGCGCTGGGCGAGGAGGCTCGCGAGGAGCGCGAGCATGCGCAGGGTGCGCGGATGCCGCGGGCCGGAGTGCTCGCGGTGGACGGCGAGCGCCTCCCGCACGAGCGGCTCGGCCTCGTCCGCGCGGCCCAGGACGAGCAGGAGCTGCGCGTAGCCCTCCTTCACCGAGAGGATCTCCGGCGCATCGGATGAGAGCCCCGCCAGCGCGCCGCGGAAGAGCGCCTCGGCTTCGACGTATCGCCCGCGGCCGACGAGCAGCGTCGCAAGCTGCGCCTCGGCCGCGCGTACGCTTCGGTGCGCGCCTCCCTGCACGCGCGCGCGCCGCCCGATGGCGTCCCAGAGGAGCTCCTCGGCTTCCTCGTGACGACCCAGGCCCGCGAGCGCGAACGCCAGGGCCTCGTCGACGGCGCAAGTCTCGGGATCGTCGCGGTCCGCCGTGGTCTCCAGGATGGCGCGCGTGGCCGCG
Source organism: uncultured Planctomycetaceae bacterium (assembly GCA_964528575.1). Taxonomy (GTDB): domain Bacteria; phylum Planctomycetota; class UBA1135; order UBA1135; genus CAZGTQ01. The sequence continues at coordinate 5,136 of CAZGTQ010000364.1, forward strand.
AGCTCGCGCGCCGCCTCTTCGAAGAGCCCGAGCCCGGAGTAGATCGAGCCCGCGACGCGGTGCAGCGCGGCACGCACGGCGGGAGAGTCGGCGAAGCGCGCGTCGATGGCCGGCGCCGACGCGTCCAAGAGGTCCGCCACCCGCGCATCGCGGCCGGTGCGCGCGGGGTGTGCGGACGCGAGCATCTCCTCCAAGTACGCGCTCAGCGCGTTGGACTGCAGCGCCTCGCGCCGGGCGAGCTCGAGCTGCGCCCGTGCTTCGCCCTCGGCGGCCTCGGCGCGCGCGCGGGCCTCGCTCTCGGTGCGGCGCGCGGTCTCCGCCCCGTCGCGCTCTCGCGCGATCTCGCGCGCGGCGCGGTCCCGCTCGGCGGCGTGGGCGGTGGCGCGGGCGGCGATGCCGAAGAGGCCGAGCACGAGCGCTGCCGCGAGCCCTGCGAGCAGCGGCCGGCGCCGCACGAAGAGCCCGAGGCGCCGCGCCGGGGACGGCCGGCGGGCGAGGATCGGCTCGCGCGCGAGGAAGCGCCCGAGATCGCCCGCCAGGGCCTCGACCGATGCGTAGCGGCGCGTCGGGTCCTTCTCGAGGGCCGTCGCGAGCACCACCTCGAGGTCGCCACGAACGCCACCTGCCGACGGCGGCCGTGGCGCGCGCTCGCGCACGACGCGGGCGGCTTCGTCCAGCGGCAGGCCGTCGAGGGCGTGGGGCGGCTCGCCGCACAGGAGCTCGTAGAGCACGACGCCCAGGGCGTAGACGTCGAGGCGCACGTCCGGCGGCTCGCCACCCGGGGCGAGCGCCTCCGGCGCCATGTAGCGCAGCGTACCGGCGAGCTCGTCGGCAGTGGTGTGCAGCGTCGCGGTGCTCCCGGACGCCGTCGCCCGAGCCAAGCCGAAGTCGATCACGCGCGCGTGACCCTGGGCGTCGACGAGCAGGTTCTGCGGCTTCAGGTCGCGGTGGATCACGCCGCGTTGGTGGCCGTACTGGACGGCGCGACAGACCTGGTCGAAGAGCCGCAGGCGACGCTTGAGGCCGAGCTTCCGCTCTTCTGCGTAGGAGAGCAGGTCGCGCGCCCCCTCGACGTACTCCCTCGCGATCCACGGCAGCTCCCGCCGCTCCGGCCCGACCGACTCGACGTGCACGCCCGCCTCGAAGACTTCGGCGATGCCTGGATGGTGGAGCGTCGCCATGAGCTCGGACTCGTCCTCGAAGCGCCGGCGCATCGCGGGCGTGGCGAGCGCCAGCGAGAGCACCTCGAGCGCGACGCGGCGCCGCGGCCGCACCTGCAGAGCCTCGTAGACGGTGCCCCTGCCGCTCCGGCCGATCGCGCGCACGATGCGGTAGCCGCCCACCACGTGGACGGGGACGTCCGGCGCGCCCTCGGGGGCCGGCACTGCGCTCGGCTCCGCTGCCGGCCGAGCTTCCTGCCGCGCGCCTCCTTCATCGGCGGCGAGCAGCGCCTCGACGGTCCGCGCGAGCTCCGGCTGGTCCGCGCACAACAGGCGCGCGAACGAAGCCCGCTGATCGGCATCCAGGTCGAGCGCCGCCTCGAAGGTATCGCGCAAGCGGCGCAGGTCCGCGGCGCAACCCGCCGCGAGATCTCCCTCCGGCGCGCGTGTCCAGGCGCGCGCGAAGCGCGTGGCGTGCTCGACGCTGCGCGCCGAGATCCCGAGCGCCGCCGCCGTGTCGCTGCTCCCCAGACCCTGCCCGAGCCGCCGCTCCGCGACCTCCGCCAGCTCGGGGTCGAGGGCGCGCCAGCGATCGATGATTGCGTAGAGCTCCGACGTCAAGTCCGTCTGCTTCCGCTCGCGGGCCGCGCTCTATCTCGGCTACCTCCGGGCATCGGTCCCGTCGAATCCGCCTGGCCCGCGTGCTGCTTGCGAAGCACGCGGTGGAGGCTCCGACTGGGTTCGATCCGATCCGAACCCCCCGAATCGCGGGTCGTCCTCGACGTGGGCCCACGCGCGCGTGTAGCGGTCGATGTCGAGCACCCACGCGCGCAGCGGCGCGGGCCGCCAGCGCGCCGGGCTCATCGGGACCACGCCCCATTCCGCCGTGTCGCGGATGATGCGCGAC
>CAZGTQ010000365.1:0-10950 GCA_964528575.1 uncultured Planctomycetaceae bacterium
GCCTCGACGCGCGCGGCGAGCACGGGGTCGGCCTCGGCCGCGCCTGGCTCGTCGAGCCGCGCGCGCGCCGCCTCGGCCGCGGCGAGCGAGCGGTCCGGCTCGCCGCGGGCGCGGTAGCCGTACGACGCGCGCAGCGCGCCGTCGATCTCGTCGGCCAGCGCGGCGCGCTCGCTCGCGTGCGCGCGCTCGGCGAGCGCCCACGCGCCCGCGACGAGCGCGACGGGCGCGCCCGCGCCGGCGAGCGCGGGCGGCGCCCGCGCGCGCGGCGCGGCGCGCTCGATCTGTGCGGCGGCGGGCGGCGCGGCGCTCTCCTCGCTCGTGAACGGCCCGCCGGCCGGCGGCTCGATCGGGTGCTCCGCGCCCGCGACGTCGAGGCGCGCGGCGAGCGTGTCGACGAACGCGGCGACCGACGCAGGGCGCGCGGCGCGCTGGGGCGCGAGCGCGCGGCGGGCGAGAGCGGCGAGCGCGTCGCCGCGCAGCTCGGCCAGGCGCGCGCGCGTCGCGGCGAGCGCATCCGGATCGCCGGCCGCGGCCGGGTCCGTGCCGTAGGGGCCGTGGCCGAGCAGGATCTCCGCGAGGACGCCGCCGAGCGCGAACGCGTCCGAGCGCTCGTCGAGCGGCTCGCCCTTCCAGCGCTCGGGCGACGCGTAGCGCGCGGCGGCGGCGCGCGCGCGGCCCGGCTTGTGCGCGACGCCCCAGCCGAGCACCTGGACCGCGCCGCCGCGGTCGACGCGCACCTCGTCGGGCGAGAGCTCGCCGTGGAGGACGCCGCGCTCGTGGGCGTACGCGAGCGTGCGGCAGACCTGCTCGAAGGCGGCGAGCAACGGGCCGCGGCGTTCGGTCGGCGCGGAGCGCTCGGCGAGGAGCTCCGCGAGCGAGCGGCCGCGCAGGAGGCGCAGCGTGAAGTAGGGACGTTCGTCGCCGAGCAGGCCGAGCTCGTAGACCGGCGCGATGCCGGGGTGCTGGAGCTGCGCGCCGACCTGCGCCTCCGCGACGAAGCGCGCGACCGCGTCGGGGTCGTCGCGCAGTCGCTCGTGGAGCACCTTGGCGGCGACGTCGCGGCCGAGGTCGGCGTCGTGCAGGCGCACGAGGATGCTCGCCTCGTCGCGCGCGATGAGGCCGGCGACGCGGTAGTTCTCCTTGCCGTCGGGGAACGGCAGCTCGAGCTCGGCGCCGCCCGCGGTCTGGTCCTGCTCGCCGGCCGCGCCGGCGTCGCGCTCGGGCCGCAACGCGACGCGCATCTTGCGGCCGACGAGCGACTCGATCGCGTCGAGCACCGAATCGCCGCCCGCGAAGTCGTCGGGTTGCGGTCGTTCGTCCGTGCTGGGCTCGACGCGTTCTTCCACGGCGGGATTCTACGTCTCACCCGCGCGGGTGATACAGCCGGTGGATGCTGCGCACGTGCTCCGCGTCGAGATGCGTGTAGACCTCGGTCGTGCGGATCGACGCGTGGCCGAGCATCTCCTGCACGCTGCGCAGGTCGGCGCCGCCCTCGATCAGATGCGATGCGAACGAGTGACGCAGCGTGTGCGGCGACACGTCGATCAGGATGCCGGCGAGCGCGGCCGCGGCCTTGACGCGGCGCCAGGCGGTCGTGCGGTCGAGCGGGCGCCCGCTCTTCGTGAGGAACACCTGCGGCGGACGGTTCGCGCCCGCGACGCGCGGGCGGCCCTCCGCGATCCAGCGCCCGAGCGCAGCCTGCGCGCGCTCGCCGAGCGGCACGATGCGCGTCTTGCTCCCCTTGCCGACGAGACGCAGGACGCGCAGGCGCGGCTCGAGCTCGTCCAGGCGCAGCCGCACGGCCTCGCTCACCCGCGCGCCGCACGCATAGAGCACCTCGAGCAGCGCCCGGTCGCGCAGCGCGAGCCAGCCGTCGCCGCGCGGCGCCGTCAGCAGCGCGTCGACGTCGTCGGGGCCGAGCGAGCGGGGCAGCGCGCGCGCGAGCAGGGGGCTCGGGATGCGACTGGCGGGGTCCTTCGCGAGGCGTCCCTCGGCGACCTGATGGCGCAGGCACATGCGCACCGCGACCAGACGCCGGGCGATGCTCGCCTCGGCCTGGCCGGCGGCGCGCAGGGAGCCGAGCCAGGCGACGACGTCGTCCGGCTCGACCGCGCCCCAGCCGGAGCGGCCAGCCGCCGCGGCCCAGCGCGCGAAGCGGGCGAGGTCCGAGCCGTAGGCGGCGAGCGTGTTGCGGGCGAGCCCGGCCTCGACGCGCAGCGCCTCGACGAAGTCGGCGACGGCGCAGGCCCAGGCCGCGGGCAACGTGGTGGCGTCGGGCGGCGCGGGGATCATCGCATCCAGAGGATCGAGAGCCCGAGCCGACGGGGCAAGGGGCCCGCGCGGGGCAGGCCGAATTCGATCGTTTCTTCCCACGAGAGGGGGCTCGAGCAGGCTTGAGGCCGCTTACGGCCCTCCCTATACTCCCCGCCCCTCCGACGGGGCGACGCGGCATCCAACCGAGCTCCCACGCTCCTCAGCAAGAGATCACCGAGAGAGTCATCGACAGAGAAAGTCGCGGCACCATGCCCAAGAAGCTGACTTCGGCCGACGTGGAGGCGTTCCGCGCGCTCCTGCTCCAACTGCGCGCCGAGCTGACCGGCGACATCGACAAGCTCGAGCAGGACGCGTTCGGCTCGGAGAGCGACAAGCCCAGCATCGACTCCCAGGCCGACGCCGGATCGGACGCCTACAGCCTCGAGTTCAACCTCGAGCTCCTCGAGCGCGACGAGGACGCCGTGCGCAAGATCGACGCCGCGCTGGATCGCTGCGAGGACGGCACGTACGGCCGCTGCGAGGAGTGCGACACCTGGATCACGAAGCTGCGGCTCAAAGCGATGCCGTACGCGAGCTTCTGCATCGACTGCCAGCGCAGCATGGAGCAGGAGGCCGGATGAGCTCCGGCGCCGCCGCGGAGCCGGGCTCGCGGGCGGTCGACGCGGGCCCGTCCGCGCAGCGCCGGACGGCGGAGGCACCGGCGGACGCGGCCGCGGCGCCCGTTTCGCGGCGCCGGCTCGCGCTCCCGGTCGTCTCGCTCGTCGTCGTCGCGCTCCTGGTCGCGCTCGACTTGTGGAGCAAGGCCGCGGCCTTCGAGTGGCTCGGGGAGCCCGGCCGGCCAGCCGCCGGGGTCGAGCTGAGCTCGGACTGCCACGCGGGGCACTATCGCCACGTGATCGCGCCGAGCTGGCTGGCGTTCATGACGTCGTACAACCCCGGCGCGGCGTTCGGCGGGCTCCAGAACGCGCCGACGCTCCTCGTCGTCGGGCGCTGCATCGCGGTCGTCGTGCTGTTCGTCCTGATCCTGCGGGGAGCGACGCATCGCCGGGCGACGCGGGTCGCGCTCGTGCTCATCCTGTCGGGCGCCCTGGGCAACCTCTACGACAACCTGTTCCTGGGGCCCTACGGCGACAGTCGGTTCGGCGCGGTGCGCGACTTCATCGACGTGTACTTCGGGGTCTGGGACTGGCACTTCCCGACGTTCAACGTCGCCGACTCGTGCATCACCGTCGGGGCGGTGCTCCTGCTGCTCGCCGGGTTCCGGCGCGAGGACGAGGCGCACGAGGCGAAGGACGGCGGGGCGGCCCAGGCGGCGGCCTGACGCCGGGCCGCGTTGCCGCGGCCCCGTGACGCCGGGCCGCGTTGCCGCGACCCCGTGACGCCGGGCCGCGTTGCCGCGACCTCGTGGCGCCGGTAGATTGGGAGGTCATGGCGGATCTGTCCGTCGCGCTGGGTCCGCTCGAGCTACGCAATCCCATCCTGTCGGCGTCCGGGACGTTCGGGCACGGTCTCGAGATGCGTCGCTTCGCGCCGCCCTCGACCGTCGGCGGGCTGGTCAGCAAGACCGTTACGCGGCGGCCGCGGCCCGGGAACCCGAACCCGCGCATCTGCGAGACCGAGGCGGGGTTCTTGAACTCGATCGGGCTCGAGAACCGCGGCATCGAGGCGTACCTGCGCGACACGCTGCCCGAGGTCGCGGGCGCTGACACGGTGATCGTCACGAACGTCGGCGGCGAGGCGGTCGAGGAGTTCGCCGAGCTCGTCGCGCTGCTCGACGGGCGGCCGGAGGTCGACGCGTTCGAGCTCAACCTGTCGTGCCCGAACGTCCAGGGCGGGCGCATCCCGTTCGGCACCGATCCGAAGAACGCGGAGCGCGTCGTCGCGGCGGCGCGCGCGGCGACGACCAAGCCGCTGTGGGCGAAGCTGTCGCCGAACGTCGGGCGCATCGCGGACATGGCGCGCGCGGTCGAGGCGGCGGGCGCGGACGGCGTGACGGCGGTCAACACGCTGCTCGGCATGCGGCTCGACTGGCGCACGGGCGCGCCGGCGCTGAACACGGTGCAGGGCGGCTACTCGGGACCCGCGATCAAGCCGATCGCGCTGCGCTGTGCGTGGGAGTGCGCGCGCTCGGTGTCGATCCCCGTGATCGGCTGCGGCGGGATCGTGAGCGCCGACGACGTGCTCGAGTACCTCGTCGCGGGCTGCCGCGCGGTGCAGGTCGGGACGGCGAGCTTCTCCGATCCGGGGCTGATCGGCCGGCTCGCGGGCGAGATCTCCGCGCTGCTCGACCAGGCCGGCATCGCGCGCGTCGCCGACGTCGTCGGCACGGTGCGCGACGGGCGCGAGCCGGTCAGGGAGCCGCGCTGATGCGGCTCGAGCACCTGACGTCGGCCCACGTGCGCCGCGCCGCGAAGATCTACTTCGCGCACGCGTGGCGGCACGGCACCGACGGGAAGCCGCGCATCGGGCCGGAGGCGCTGGAGGGCGCGGAGACGCTCGACGAGCTCTTCGGGCGCTTCGAGAAGGCGGACGACGACGACGGCATGCGCTGCAGGCGCTACACGCTGCGTATGGGCAACAGCCGTTACCCGTTCATGAAGTTCGTCGTGCAGGAATACCTCGTCAACGGCGAGTTCTTCTTCTCGGTGGACACGCACGACAACCTCGAGATCCGTCCGGGCGCGCCCGACTTCCAGGCGTGGGAGGAGCTGAAGCGCCACAACCGCGAGCTCAAGCGGCACATCGAGGAGGAGTGGAACGTCGCGGGGCTGCCGACGCACCAGGACCTGCGTCTGCTCGTCGAGGAGCTCGCGCAGATCGAGCGCGAGGCGAAGAAGCCGGCGCGGCTCCTGCTCGTCGACGACGAGCGCGAGGTCGCGCTCGGCCTCATGGCTCTGCTCGAGGCGCGCGGCTACGACGTCGAGCTCGCCCACGACGGCCGCGAGGCGCTCGACCGGCTCGAGCGCGACCCGGTGCCCGACTTGATCCTGCTCGACTACGAGATGCCCGAGCTCGACGGCGAGGAGGTCCTCGCGCGCGTGCGGCGCAACCCGCGGCTCGAGGACGTCCCGGTGCTGATGGCGACGGCGTCGAACATCGAGCTCGACCGCCTGCAGCGCGTCAGCGGCCTCCTGCGCAAGCCGTATCCGCGCCACGTGCTCTTCGCGATGATCGCCCGCCTGCTCGCGGACGCGGCGGCCGAGAGCGGCGCCAAGGAGGCCGGCAGCCCGTGAGGGAGCTGTTCGCGCGCTCCGAGGCGTTCGGCAACGGGTAGTCTTTCCCGCTGCGCGGCGCCGCACGGCGGGTGGCACCGCCGGCCCCCGCGTCCCAAAGATCCCGCGGCGGCCTTTTCCCGCCTCGGCGGCGCTCCTTTAATGGCGCGCTCGCCGTTTCTCGAACCCGTCTCCCCGCCGCACCCGAACGCCCGCACCCGAACGCCATGGACTGGGCCGACTTCAACGACAAGATCTCCAGCGCGGGCGAAGCGATCGGCCGCTCCCTCAGGAACATGTTCGGCGCGCGCACGGAGCGCGTCGTGCGGGCGCTCGTGCCGCAGGTCGCACGGATCAACCAGCTCGAGGAGTGGGCCCAGGGGCTGTCGGCCGAGGAGTTCCAGGCGAAGTCGGTCGAGTGGCGCAAGGCGCTCGCGGACGGGGCGACCACGCTCGAGGACATCCTGCCGGAGGCGTTCGCGCTCGTGCGCGAGGCGTCCAAGCGCACGCTCGGGCTGCGCCACTACGACGTGCAGCTCGTCGGCGGGATCATCCTGCACCAGGGCACGATCGCGGAGATGGCGACCGGCGAGGGCAAGACGCTCGTCGCGACGCTGCCGCTCTACCTGAACAGCCTCGTCGGCAACCCGTGCTACCTCATCACGGTGAACGACTACCTCGCGCGGCGCGACGCGGACTGGATGGGTCCGATCTATCGCTACCTCGGGGCGTCGGTCGGCGCGATCCAGTCGACGATGCACGCGAACGAGCGCAGCGCGATCTACGCGTGCGACGTCGTCTACGGGACGAACAACGAGTTCGGCTTCGACTATCTGCGCGACAACATGAAGCAGCGCGTCGAGGACCAGGTCCAGAAGTCGCTGCACTACGCGATCATCGACGAGGTCGACTCGATCCTGATCGACGAGGCGCGCACGCCGCTCATCATCTCCGGACCGGCGGAGCGCGTCGCGGACAAGTACCAGAAGGCCGACCACGTCGCGCGCAGCCTCCTGCGCGACGAGCACTTCGAGGTCAAGGAGAAGGAGCGCGCGGTGTCGCTCCTCGAGCCGGGCATCGAGAAGGCGGAGCAGCTCCTCGGCGTCGATTCGTTCTACACGGCCGACAACACCGACTGGCCGCACTACATCGAGAACGCGCTGCGCGCGCACAGCCTCTACGAGAAGGACGACGAGTACGTCGTCGAGAACGGCGAGGTCATCATCGTCGACGAGTTCACCGGGCGGAAGATGACCGGGCGGCGTTGGTCGGACGGCCTGCACCAGGCGGTCGAGACCAAGGAAGGCCTGCGCGTCCGCGAGGAGAACCAGACGCTCGCGACGATCACGTTCCAGAACTACTTCCGCCTCTACGGCAAGCTCGCGGGCATGACCGGCACCGCGCTGACCGAGGCGGGCGAGTTCCACAAGGTCTACGGGCTCGACGTCGTGCGCGTGCCGACGAACATGCCGCTCGCGCGCGACGACGGGCAGGACATCGTCTACCGCACCGAGCCCGAGAAGTGGAAGGCGATCGTCGAGGAGATCGAGCGGCTCCAGGAGAAGGGCCAGCCGGTGCTCGTCGGCACGACGTCGGTCGAGAAGTCCGAGAAGCTCTCGTCGCTGCTCTCGCGCCACGGGGTGGCGCACGAGGTGCTCAACGCCAAGAACCACGAGCGCGAGGCGCAGATCGTCGCGCACGCGGGCCAGCGCAGCGCGGTGACCGTCTCGACGAACATGGCCGGCCGCGGCACGGACATCAAGCTCGGCGGCAACTTCGAGCACCGCCTCGCGCGGGCGCTCGAGGAGGCCGGGCTCGCGGAGGGCGACGTCGAGCACCTCGAGGAGATCGACCGGATCCGCCAGGAGGTGCGCGCGCAGTGCGAGCGCGACGAGGAGGACGTGCTCGAGCTCGGCGGCCTGTACGTGCTCGGCAGCGAGCGGCACGAGTCGCGGCGCATCGACAACCAGCTCCGAGGCCGCTCGGGACGCCAGGGCGACGTGGGGGAGAGCCGCTTCTTCCTCTCGCTCCAGGACGACCTGATGAAGCGCTTCTACCGCGAGGGCGTCGTCAACCTCATGGAGAAGCTCGGCATGAAGGAGGGCGTGCCGATCGAGTCGAAGATGGTGTCCAACGCGATCAAGCGCGCGCAGAAGAAGGTCGAGGACTACCACTTCGAGATCCGCAAGAGCCTGCTCGAGTACGACGAGGTGATGGACGAGCAGCGCAAGACGATCTACTCGGTGCGCCAGGAGGTGCTCGAGAGCAAGGGCTTGCGCGAGAAGGTCCTCCAGATGCTCGACTCGGTCCTGCGCCGCTCGCCGCAGGTGTTCGCCGACGATCCGGACGGCTACCGCGGCTGGTTCGAGCGCACGTTCGGTTTCGAGCTCGACGAGGCGCTCGCGCGCGAGGCGGTCTCGGGCGAGGGCGCGGGCGACGTCCAGCCGATCGTCGACGTCGTGATGAAGCGCTACGACGAGCGCGAGAAGGAGCTCGGCGAGGAGCTCTTGCGCCAGGTCGAGCGTTTCCTGCTCCTGCGCACGATCGACACGAAGTGGAAGGACCACCTCAAGGCGATCGACGCGCTCAAGGCGGGCATCGGGCTGCGCGGTTACGCGCAGAAGGACCCGAAGAACGAGTACAAGGCCGAGGGCTTCGAGCTGTTCGAGAAGCTGCTCGTCGCGGTCGAGGACGAGATCGCGAGCCTGATCCTGCGCATCCAGGTGCGCGCTCCCGGCGAAGGCGGCGGCGGGGCCGAGGGCGGCGGGGTACCCGCGTTCCCGAAGGCTCCGCCGAGCGTGTTCGGTGGGCAGCAGGCGCTGCACGGCGCGGGCGCGCCGCAGCCGGGGCGGCCGGCGGCGCGCCGTCCGCCGCCGACGCGCGTGCCGGCGGGCTTCGCGTTCGACCGCGCGGCCGCGATGCGCCGCCGCGAGGAGCAGATCCGCGCGTCGCAGGCGCAGCAGGCGCCGCCGCCGGGCGCCGGGCCCGCGACGGCGCAGGAGCCGGAGCCGGGTCCGCCCGAGCCCGCCTCGAGCGACAAGCTCGTCGGGCGCAACGACCCCTGCCCGTGCGGCAGCGGGAAGAAGTACAAGAAGTGCCACGGCAAGGCGGGGTAGCGGGCGTGGAGCCGGCGCCCGCCGCGCGCCCGCTCGAGGCGCTGCCGGTCGATCGGCTGCTGGGCCCGATCCGCTCCGACCCCAACCCGGGCCTGCGCCGGCGCTCGACGCACGTCGTCTACGACCTCGTCTGGCTCGCCGCCGCCGTCCTCGGCTCGCCCTGGCTCGCGTACAGGAGCCTGCGCCAGCGCGCGTTCGCGCGCATGTGCCTCGAGCGCCTGGGCCGCGGCCTCGCGCCCGCGCCCGCGCTCGAGGGCGGGCCGCCGCGCGTGCTCGTGCACGGCGTCTCGGTGGGCGAGGTCAAGGCCGCGCAGCCGGTGATCCGCGGCCTCGCCGAGCGCTGGCCGGGGCTCGAGATCGTCGTGAGCACGACGACCGAGACCGGATTGCAGGTCGCGCGCGACGTCTTCGGCGACCTCGCCGTCGTGCGCTTCCCGATCGACGTGACGCCGGTCGTGCGCCGCTTTCTCGAGCGCGTCCGCCCGACGTTCGTCGTGCTCGTCGAGCTCGAGATCTGGCCGAACTTCCTGCGCGAGGCGAACTTGCGCGGCGTGCCGGTCGCCGTCGTCAACGGCCGGATCACGGACAAGAGCTTCTCGCAGTACCGCGTCTTCCGCTGGCTCCTGCCGCAGTTCAACCGCATCTCGCTGTTCTGCGTCCAGGCGCAGGAGTACGCCGAGCGCTTCGTCGACCTGTACGTCGAGCCCGAGCGCATCGTCGTCACCGGCAACGTCAAGGTCGACGGGCTCGCGGTCGGGCCGGTCGACCCGGGCGACGAGCTGCGCCGCTTGCTCGCCGGCGGGCCGGGCCAGCGCGTGCTGGTCGCGGGCAGCACGCACGAGCCCGAGGAGCGGCTCGTGCTCGACGCGTGGCGCCGCGGCGCGCCCCGCACGCGGCTCGTGCTCGTCCCGCGCCACCCGCAGCGCGCCGCCGACCTCGAGCGCGAGCTCGAGGCGCTCGGCGCGCGGCCCCAGCGCCTGACGCGGCTGCGCGCGGGCCTCGAGGAGCCCGACCCGGTGCGGCCGGCGCTCGTCGACACGATCGGCGAGCTCGAGCGCGTCTACGGCCTCGCCGACTACGTCTTCGTCGGCGGGAGCCTGATCCCGCACGGCGGGCAGAACCTGCTCGAGCCCGTGGCGCAGGGGCGGCCGTGCCTGTACGGGCCGTCGATGGACAACTTCGCGCAGGAGGCGCGCCTGATCGAGCAGGCGGGCGCAGCGCGCCGCGTCGCCGACGTCGACGAGCTCGCGCGGGCGCTCGCGGAGCTCGTCGCCGATCCGGCGCTCGCCGAGCGGATGGGAGCGGCCGGTCTGCGGGCGGTCGAGGCGCAGAAGGGGGCCACCGCGCTCACGCTCGCGGCCCTGGAGCGCGTCGGCATCGGCACGCGCTCGCCCGGCGGTTTGTCGGGTGCGTGAGCGCCCTGTATGCTCTCCCAGCACTTTCTCGGCCCAGTCCCCCCCACGCGAGACGCTCGATGTCCCGACAACTGTTCACCTCCGAATCCGTGTCCATGGGCCACCCCGACAAGGTGGCCGATCAGGTCTCGGACGCGATCCTCGATGCCTGCCTGGCGGACGACCCGCTGAGCCGCGTCGCGTGCGAGACGATGGTCACGACCGGGCTCTGCGTCGTCGCGGGCGAGATCACGACCAAGTCGATCGTCGACTGGAACGCGATCGCGCGCCGCGTGATCAAGCGCATCGGCTACACGGACGACGCTTACGGCATCAACGGGGACACCTGCTCGGTGCTCGTGTCGATCGACAAGCAGTCGCCCGACATCAGCCAGGGCGTCACCGAGGGCGAGGGCCTGCACGGCGAGCAGGGAGCGGGCGACCAGGGCCTGATGTTCGGCTACGCGTGCGACGAGACGCCGGAGCTGATGCCGTTCCCGATCCACTACGCGCACCGGCTCGTCGAGAAGCTCGCCGACCTGCGCCAGAGCGGCGCGCTGCGTTGGCTGCGCCCCGACAGCAAGAGCCAGGTGACGGTCGCGTACGACGGCGACAAGCCGGTGCGCGTGCACACGGTCGTCATCTCGACGCAGCACGATCCGGACGTCACGTGGCAGACGATCCACGACGAGGTGATCGCGAAGGTGATCCGCCCGGTGATCCCCGCCGAGTACCTCGACGACGAGACGATCTACCACATCAACCCGACCGGCCGCTTCGTCGTCGGCGGGCCGCACGGCGACTGCGGGCTGACCGGCCGCAAGATCATCGTCGACACGTACGGCGGCATGGGCCGCCACGGCGGGGGCGCGTTCTCCGGCAAGGACGCGACGAAGGTCGACCGCTCGGCCGCCTACGCCGCGCGCTGGGTCGCCAAGAACATCGTCGCGGCCG
>CAZGTQ010000366.1:0-13997 GCA_964528575.1 uncultured Planctomycetaceae bacterium
GACGACACGAACGTGGAGCAGGTCGTGCGCATCCCGTTCGCGCAAGCGTGGATGGACGCGGCGGTGGAGAGCCTCGGACGCGCGAGGCGCTGAACTGCTCGATAGGCGCGGCTCGTCGGGCGGAGTCTCACAACCGCGCGACGAGCTCGACGCCTCCGACCCTCCCGTCGCGGAGGACGTCCAGGACGAGCGTTCCTCGCACGGGATCCTCGAGGAAGACGACCAGCTCCGGCTGCTGCTCTCTCGCCAGAGCGACCAGCCAGGACGGGTCGTAGTCGATCGAGCCGTCACTCACGCTTCGTCCGCCCGACGGGGTGCGCAGCTCACGACGCTAGAAGCACGCGTCGCCGGGGAGCTTCGAGGCCTGGCGGATCCAGCTCGCGACGAGCTCCTCGTCGAGCTCGTCGTCCTCGTGGACGTGGAAGTAGCGCACGGCCTCCAGCTTGGAGGCGACCGGCGGGATCGGGCGCAAGGAGGCGCCGCGGAACCAGGTGACCTTGATGTACTTCGTCATGCAGTGGAAGGCGAGGAACCAGCCTCGACCCTCGAGGCCGTAGAAGGGCGTGTTCCACCGCACGGCCTTGCGGACGTCGGGCACGGTGCGCACGACGAGCGCGTCGAGACGACGGCCGACGTCCCTCTTCCAGCCCGGCAGCGCCGACACGTAGGCCTGAACGGGAGCATCGCCGTCGCCCTTCGGGATCTGCGGGTTTCCACCGGAAAGGAGCCGCGGCTGCTCGGGCGGACGTTCGGTAGCGCGCTTCGCCGACTTCTTGGATGACTTGCGGGGCATTCGATGCCTCGGGCTCAGAGTCGCGCGAGCGGGTTCTCGTCGTCGAGCTCGACGCGCCGGATCTCCTCCCACTCGAGCACGCGACCCCAGGGGTCGGTGCGGTAGCCGAGGAGGAGCCAGGGGCCGTGCACGAAACCGCCCACGCTGCCGTGGCCGCGGCGCCCCGCGCTCCAGTCGACGAGCGGCCTGACGACGATTCGCGAGGGGACGAACGCTGCGCCGACGTAGAGCGCGGCGACGCCGTCGAAATCGGCGAAGCGACGCGCGTCGACGATCGTCATCGCGCCCGTCCTGCCCGTCGGGACGTTCACCCCGCGCGTCTCGCCGTCGGCTTCGATCATGAACGGCGCGGAGGCGCCGTAGCGCTCGTCGCCGACGACCGCGACGAGGCGCACGCGGATGCCGACCGGGATCCCGTCGATGCGGAACAAGCCGTCGTCGTCGATCGGGGCGTCGACGCGGACGGCGCGACTCTCGACGTGGTGCACGTTCGCGGGGAGCAAGGCGGCCACGTCGAGGCGGGCCTCGTCGAAGGGCTCCTCGTCCTCCTCTGGAACGGCGACGAGCCCGAGCGACGCGTCGCTCGGCTCATGGTGACCGAGATCGACGCGGCCGACGACGGATCCGGTGCGGAGCTGGACGCGCAGCGGCGTCGAAGAGCCGGTGAGCACGACGGTCTCGCGCACGGGGAGCGCGAGGCGCGCGTGCGTGATCTCGAGCTCGTAGAGCCCAGCCCACACGCTGCGGAGTCGGAACAGGCCGTCGGCGTCGGTGCGCGCGTACGGGTGCCAGCGCGAGCTGAGCACGCGCTCGTCGGTGTCCGCCTCGCGCAGCGGACGCAGGCGGACGCCGGCGCCGACGAGCGGGTCGCGCGCCAACGCGAGACGGCCCTCGAGCGCGTCGAGCGGCGCGACGGCGACGAGGCGCTCGAGCTCCTCGCCGTCGCTCGGGTACGCGAGCACGTCGGTCGCGATCGCGTGGCCCGCACGCGCGGGCGGGCCGAACGCGTGGTGCGCGCGGGACAGGTGCGGGAAGAGCGCGTCGCCGTCGGCGTTCGTGACGACGCGCACGGGCGAGCCGTCGGAGCCGCCGAGCGAGGCGAGCTCGTCGCCGCGTGGGACGCGGCGCAGGACCGGCACGCCGGCGATCGGCCGGCCGCGTAGATCGTGGACGCGGACGCGGACGTCGCCGCCGCGCTCGAGCTCTTGCGGCGCGTGTCGATCGAGCGTGCCGGCGCGCAGACGCAGCGGTGCGCGTCCGCTCGCGCGGAGCAGGATGTCGAGCGGGCCGCCGCTCGGCCAGGGCACGGACGCGCTGCCGTCGCGGTCGCTCACGCCGACTTCGAGCCAGCTCATCGGACCGTCGTCGGTGCGCGGCGTCTCGATGCGCAGCTCGCCGTTCGCGATGGGCGCGCCGTCCTCGGCGGCGACGAAACGCACGCGCAGCTCGTCCGCGGGCGCCAGGCGCACGGCGCCGACGTAGCTCGTGAGCGCGGGCGCGATCGGGAGCGGAGCGGTCAGCAGCTCGAGGCTGTCGCGCGTGCGCAGGGAGAGGACGACCTCCTCACGCTCGTCGGTGGGGCGCACGTCGTCGAGGCGGATCGGCTCGCCGCGCACCGTCGGGCGGCGCAGCGGCGGGCCGTCCGGCTCGAGCCCCTGCGCGCGGCCTCCGCGGATGCGCAGCTCGACCGGCCCGTGCGAGCCCGGCGGCGGGACGGCCTCGAGCTCGATCCACGCGCTCTGGCGGTAGTCGAGCACGACCGTCTCGGTGCTCCAGCCCGTGTCGGCCCGCAAGAGCCGGAGCGGTGCCCAGGGATCGTGGCGCTCGAACGGCGTGTCGGGGCGCATCGCGCGGACCGCGTAGAGCTCGCCCGGCACGAGGCCGGGCAGATAGAAGTGCGTGTCGCGCACGACGCGTGCCTCGCGGTAGCCCGCGATCCACGTCGCCGGCACTCCGGCGGCGACGAGCTCGAGCGCGCGCGCCGGAACCGCGCGCACGACGAGCACAGGAGGCGGCCGCCGGCCCTCGGGGTCGGGCTCGCCGTCGAGGATGATCTCGCCGCGCAGCTTCGCGCTCCTCGGGACTTCGACGCTCAGCTCGACGAGCTCGCCCGGCTGGGCGTCGTCGTACCCGACCTCCCACGGCGGCAGGTCCGTGTGGTGGAAGGCGAGGCGGCCCGGGCCCGCGGGCAGGCGGTCGGTGTGGAACGCGCCCTCTTTGTCGGTGAGGGCGACCAGCTCGCCCGTCTGCGGTGCGAGGCGCGGGTCGGCGCGCGGCGCGACGCGGTAGACGGCGATGCGCGCGATGGACGGGTGGACGACGCCGGAGAGCTCGGCGCCGCGTGCGAGCACGACGTCGCCGAGGGCGGCGTCGCGGGCGGCGTGCAGCGGGAGTCCGTCGCGTTCGAGCGAGACGTGGCCCGGCGCGCGCACGGAGAGGCACTTCCAGCCGGCGCTCAGGCGCGGGAGGAAGAACGTGCCGCGCTCGTCGGTCCGCGCGTGGTCCGGACGCACGGGCAGGAGCGAGGAGCCGAGCGGCCAGGGCGGGAGCCCGTCCGTGGCGGCCCAGAGGTCGTGGAACGCGTCGCCGCTGCCGTCGGTGCCGAGCGGCACGGCGTCGGGCGCGAGCCAGGGCGCGTGGTCGCCCATCGACGCGACGAGGACGAGCGCTCCTGCGATCGGTCGGCCGGACGCGTCGACGACGCGTCCGGTGACGTCGAAGTGCGCGCGCATCGTCGCGCGCCGAACGCGCTCGTGCGCCGGCTCGTCGTCGCTCTCGCTGACCGGCTCGCGCTGCGGCTCGGGCTCGGGCTCGGGCTCGGTCGCCGGAGCGGGCGGAGCGTCCGTCGCGTCGCCGGGAGGAGGGCTCGCGAGCGACGCCTCGTCCGGCTCGTGCGGAGCGCTGGGCCGCAGGGCGGCGGTCGCGTGCGCTCGGTCGGCGCCGGGAGCGCTCCCCACGCCGGCCGCGTCGCCGGCCGCGCCGCGGCGCAAGGCCACGACGAAGAGGACGACGACGAAGAGGGCGAGGACGAATCCGGTGATTCCGGCTGTGCGCGCGCTGGGGCTCATCGCGAGGGGGCGCGACGAGGATACGGGAGCCGGGGCTCAGGGTTTCGGAACTGTCGAAGAACGCCGGCTCACGCCTGCTTCAGGGAGGCCATGTCGACGACGAAACGGTACCGGACGTCGCCGCGGACCAATCGATCGTAGGCGGCGTCGAGGTCCTGGATGGGGATCACCTCGACGTCCGCCGTGATCCCGTGCTCGGCGCAGAAGTCGAGCATCTCCTGGGTCTCGCCGATGCCGCCGATGAGCGAGCCCGCGAGCTGCCGGCGCCGGAACAGGAGGCCGAACGCCTTCACCGACAGCGGTTTCTCGGGCGCTCCCACGAGGGTCATCGTCCCGTCGCGCTTCAGGAGCTCGAGGTACGCGTCGACGTCGTGCTGCGCCGAGACCGTGTCGAGGATGAAATCGAAGCTGGCGAGGTGCTTCTGCATCTCCCCCGCGTCCTTGGACAGGACGACCTCGTCGGCTCCGAGCTGCAGCGCGTCGTGCGTCTTGGCGGAAGACGTCGTGAACACGACCACGCGGGCGCCGAACGCCCGAGCGAGCTTCACGCCCATGTGGCCGAGCCCGCCGAGCCCCACGACGCCGACCTTCTGTCCCGCGCGCACGTTCCAGCGTCGCAGCGGGGAGTAGGTCGTGATGCCGGCGCACACGAGGGGCGCCGCTCCGGCGGGGTCGAGTTGCTCGGACAGCCGCAAGACGAAGTCGGCGTCGACGACGAGGCTCTCGGAGTAGCCGCCGAACGTGACGCCGCCGAGGTGCTCGTCGGTCCCGTTGTAGGTGAACGTCGCGGGGCCGTCGCAGAACTGCTCGAGACCGTCCCGGCAGGCTGCGCAGACGCGGCAGGAGTCGACCATGCAGCCGACCGCGACGAGGTCGCCTTCTGCGAAGCTCCGCACCGAGCTCCCCACTTCCACGACCCGGCCCACGATCTCGTGCCCCGGCACGCACGGGTAGACCGTCGGCATCGTCTCCTTCCACTCGTTGCGCACTTGGTGCACGTCCGAGTGGCAGATGCCGCAGTAGAGCACCTCGATCCGCACGTCCCCGGGCAACGGAGAGCGGCGCCGGATCGTGGCGGGGCCGAGCCCGGAGGTGGGGCTCTGCGCCGCATAGGCCCGGACGACCCGGCTCGCGGCGCGCTGTGCTGTTCCTGTCGTAGTCGCGGGGCTGGTCTCGCTCATGGCTGTGCTCCTGGGCTGCGACGTCTGCGGGCGCAACTCTCGCACCGTTCGCGGCGGCTCGAGAGATTCGCGAGTCGTTCGCCGAAACCGAGCCCCGCGCAGCTCGGTCCCCTGGGGCGGGTGGGGGGTGGGGACGGCGGGTCGCGCGCGCGTACATACGCGCGCGCGCGCGCGCACGCGCGCGCGACCCCCTACCCCTCGCCCCCCACGCTCTCCCGCAGCCGCTTCATGCCCTCGTACAGCCGCGTCTTGACCAGCGACGCGGGCAGCGCGAGCACCGCCGCGATCTCCGCGCGGTCGAGGCCCTCGCCGTAGCGCAGGCGCAGCACCTCGGCGTGCTCCGGCGCGAGCGACGCGAGAGCGTGGCGGACGTGCTCCTCGTCCTCCGCGCGCACCAAGCGGCTCAGGGCGCCGCTCAGGCTCGCTCCGGCCTCGTAGCCCGTCGGCAGGCGCGCGGCGTCGCGGCGGCGGCCGCGGGCGCGCAGGACGTTGAGGCAGTGGTTGCGCGCGATGCGGTAGAGCCAGACGCGAAAGTCCTCCGGCACCGTCGCGCTCTGGAGCACCCTCGCGAAGATCTCCTGCGTCGCATCCTCCGCCTCCTCGAGCGTGCCGAGATAGCCCCACGCGAAGCGCACGATCGCGTCGCGATACGTCGCGTCGAGCAGCTCCGCGGCGCCTGCGTCGCCCGCGCGCAGGCGGACGACGAGCGAAGGAGTGACGTCCGGCGCGCTCATCGCTCGCGGCGCGCGGCCTCGGCCCGCCGGTGGCGCTCGTCGGTCGTGCGCGCGACGTCGCGGCGCACGACGAGCTCGCCGGTGCGCAGGTCGCGCAGCTCGAGGTCGACCGCGTCGCCGGGGGAGCGCGGGGCGTGGTCGGCGATCGCGTCGTAGAGCCACATGCCGGGCGCGATCGGGTGCAGGTCCGGCCGCGGCGGCGCCACGCGCGGCGAGCCCGGGAGGGGGCCGCCATACACGACCAGGATGCTCGGACTCGCCACGAGCGCGGACGCGGGAACGCCGTCGATCGACACGAGCTCGTACGTGGCGCCGTCGAGCGCGACGAAGAGCTCGCCCGCCGCGCTCGTCCACAGCGCGTCGAACGGCCACTCGTTGCGGCCGTCGCGGATGCGCTGGCGGCCCTCGGAACCGAGCGGCACGTCCTCGAGACGCGACACGCGACCGGTGACGAGGTCGCGCACCGTGAGGTCGACGCTCCACACGCACCAGTCGCCCATCAGGTTGAGGACCTCGAGCAGGTCCTCGGAGAAGCGTTTGCGCCACGCCGGCCCGTCCTGCTGGCAGAAGCCGACGACGTAACCCGCCTGGAGATGGTCGATCGCGAGCAGCGCGTACCAGCGCCCGCCGAGCCGCACCTCCGGCTCGTCGCCGCGCCAGCGCAAGTCGTCGAACGGCGACTTCGTCGCATACCAGCCCCCGGTGATCCCCAGGGGCGACACGCCCTGCACGAGCGTGCGGTACGTCGACCAGAAGCCGACGACGAGCAGCGCGAGCACGAGGAACGTCGCGACCTTGTGGCGCAGGCAGAAGAGCCCGAATCGGTACGCGTAGCCGGGCGCGGTCGCGCGCACCGGCTCGCCGCGCAGGAAGCGCTCGACGTCGTCCGCCAGCTCCGCCGCCGACGCGTAGCGCCGGCCGGGCTCCTTCTCGAGCGCCTGCATCACGATCTTCGCGAGCCGCGGCCGCACGCGCACGCGGCTCGTCCGCCGCGGGCGCTGCTCGCAGATCACGCGCGCCGCCTGCGGGAGCGACGCCGAGCGCAGGTCGAACGGCAGCGTGTCGCAGAGCAGCTCGTACAGCACGACGCCGAGCGAATAGACGTCGCTGCGCGCGTCGACGTCCCGCGCGTCGCCCCGCACCTGCTCCGGGCTCATGTACGGCAGGGTGCCGAGCAGACCGATCGTCTCCGAGCGCGCCGTCGCGAGCGAGCCGTCCGCGTCCGTCACACGCGCGAGCCCGAAGTCGAGCACCTTCGGCCGCCCGTGCTCGTCGACGAGCACGTTCGACGGCTTGAGGTCGCGGTGCACGACGCCCTGCTCGTGCGCGTAGTGCACGGCGCGGCACACGCGCGCGAAGAGCGCGAGTCGCTCGCGCTGGCCCAGACGCCGGGTGCGCGCGTACGTCGTCAGCGGCGTGCCGCGCACGAGCTCCATCGCGAAGTACGCGAGGCCTTGCGGCGTGCGGCCGGCGTCGTGGATCGTCGCGACGTCCGGGTGGTCGAGCCGGGCGAGCGCGGCCACCTCGCGCTCGAACAGCCGCTCGCGGCGCGGATCGGGCGCGCCCGTCGTCCGCATCACCTTGAGCGCGACCCGGCGCCGCGGATTCGGTTGGAGCGCCTCGTAGACGAGCCCCATGCCGCCCTGGCCGAGCAGCCCGACGATCTCGTACGGGCCGACGCGCTCGGGATGCCGCGCCGGAGCCGACGCGGCCGTGACGCCGCCGATCGCGGCCCGCAGCGCCTCGACGCGCACGCGGTCGCCCGGGTGCGCGCGCAGGTGCTCGGCGAGCTCCGGCGCGTCGCGGTCGACCCAGCTCCAGAGCTGCTCGTCGTCGACCGCGGGCCGGTCCGGATCCGTTCGCTCCATCCGATCCGAGCAGACACCAAGCGCCGTCTCGCGGCGGAACAAAAGTGGCGGAAAGCGCCCGCCGCCCGCCGCCCGCGGTTGTCCCTTGGACGACCACGCACCCGCTCCCCCGGAGGCTCTCGATGCGCACCGTCCTCGCCCGACTCGCTCCGACGCTCGTCCTCGCGCTCGCCGCCGCGCCCGCGGCCGCCCAGCACGCCAAGCTCTCGCCGTTCGTCGAGGTGCGCGTCGAGGACGACCAGGCCCGGGTGCGCCTCGCCGGCGAGCCCGAGGAAGCGTGGTACGAGCTCCTCTCGATCGACGGGCTCGCGGCCGACGAGATCCTCGCGCACTGCGAGCGGACGTACGGCGATCGCGCCGAGAAGCGCTTCGCCGAGGACCTCGTCGAGGTGCTCGCGGGGATGGGGCGCGCGTACGCCGAGGGCGCGGCGGTCGATCTCGTCCTCGCGGGCGCGGACGGCGAGCGGGTCGAGCGCGCGGGCGTGCCGATGACCGCGGAGAACCGGCGCAGCGTGTGGGAGCGGCTCAGGGCGGAGCGGGCGGTCGTACGGCGCGTCGAGCGCGCGCACGCGAAGCGGCCGGAGCGGGCGTACGCGGCGCTCGCGGACGCGCTGGCGTGGGACGGGTGGTCGGGCGCGCCGCGCCTGACGCACGCCGGGGCGAGCGCCGATCTCGACCAGCTCGAGTGGCACGTCGAGCACGAGTACTCCTATCGCGATCTCGCCGGCGTCGACGTGCACGCGGCGTTCGACGCGGTGCGGCTGTCGATCGACGAGGACGGGATCGCGCGCCCCGCGTTCGCGCTGCAGGTCGCGAAGCTCCTCGCGTTGTTCGGCGACGGCCACGCGCGGTTGCGCGAGCCCGAGAGCGCGTACTTGCCGCCCGGCTGGCTGCCGTTCCTGCTCGACGACGCGCGCGGCGGCGTGGTCGCCTATCGCGCCGACCGCTCGGGCTTCGTCGACCCGCAGCGGCCCTTCGTCGTCGCGCTCGACGGTCTGCCGATCGAGCGCTGGCTCGAGGTCGCCGCGCGGCTCGCGCCGCAGGGCTCCGGCGTGCTCGTGCGCCGGCTCGCGCTGCGCAACCTGCGGCACCTCGCGTGGGCGCGCCTCGAGCTCGGCCGGCCGGCCGCGGGGGCGGTGCGCGTCGAGCTGCGCGACGCGGACGGCGGTACCGCGGAGCACGAGCTCGCGCTCGGCTCGCGCAAGCCGATCTACGGGAGCTGGCCGCGGTCGCAGTCGCGCCGCATCGGCGCGGACGTCGGGTACCTGCGCATCGCGGCGATGGACGACGAGGACGACTTCGTGCGCGGCCTCGTCGAGGCGCTCGAGTCGATGCGCGACACCGACGGCCTCGTGATCGACGTGCGCGGCAACGGCGGCGGGAGCCGCACGCTGCTGCGCGAGCTCTTCCCGTACTTCCTCGGGCCCGACGAGCCGCCGCACGTCGCCAACGTCGCGGCGTACCGGCTGCGCGCGGGCGACGACGCGCACGAGCGCGAGGGCTTCCTCGGCAACCGCTTCCTGTTCCCCGGGCGCTCGCGCGCGTGGACGGACGCCGAGCGCGCGGCGATCGAGCGCGCCGAGCGGCGCTTCGAGCCCGACTGGGAGCTGCCCCGAGGCGACTTCAGCGCGTGGCATTGGATGGTCCTCGCGCGGCCCGACGACGCGCCCGAGCCGTACGCGGGCGAGGTCGTCGTGCTCCAGGACGGCGGCTGCTACAGCGCGACGGACGTGTTCCTGGGCGCGTTCGCGGGCCGTCCGCGCGTGACGCGGATGGGGACGACGAGCGGCGGCGGGAGCGGCCGCTCCGCGACCGTGCGGCTCGCGCACAGCGCGATCGAGCTCCAGCTCTCGACGATGGCGTCGTTCCGGCCGACGGGCGAGCGTTACGACGGCCGCGGCGTCGCGCCCGACGTCGTCGTCGAGCCGCTGGCGAGCGACTTCGTCGGGACGAGCGATACCGTTCTCGACAGCGTGCTCGACGCCGCGCTCGCGCGCCTGCGCCGCTGACGAGCATCGCTCGGCGCGCGCCGCTACGATGGGCGCATGCCCCTCGTCCCGCGAGCGCCCGCGCTCCTCGTCCTCGCCGCGGCGGCCCTCCTCGCCGGCTGCGGCGAGCGCGAGCCTGCCGCGCGCAACCTGCTCTTCGTCTCGATCGACACGCTGCGCGCCGACGCGCTCGGCTCCTACGGCTCCGACCGCGGCGCGAGCCCGTTCCTCGACGAGCTGGCGCGCGAGGGCACGCGGTTCGCGCGCGCGTGGAGCAACTCGCCCAAGACCGCGCCGTCGCACATGACGATGCTCACGGGGCTGCCGCCGCGCGTGCACGGCGTCGGCAACCTCGACACCGCCGGCGCGGACCGGCTCGGACCCGACGCGCGGACGCTCGCCGAGATCCTGTCCGCGCGCGGCTGGGCCACCGCTGCGTTCACCGCCGGCGGCAACGTCAAGGCGGTGCTCGGATTCGACCGCGGCTTCGACGTCTACGATGACGATGGCGGCGCGTGGAGCACGGATGCGGACGAGATCCGCGCGTGGCTCGAGCAGCGCACGCCCGAGCAGCCGTGGTTCCTGTTCGCGCACACGTACGACGTCCACGACCCGTACCTGCCGCCGCCGCAGGTCGCGGAGCGGTTCACCGATCCCGCCTACGCCGGCGCCATCGTGGGCGACGCACTCGAGCTGCACCGCCTGATGCAGAGCGGCGAGAACCTCGCGCAGAAGGACGCCCGCCACCGCGCGTTGCTCATGAACTTCTGGCGGCGCGCGGACCTCGAGGACCCGGCGGACCTCGCGTACATGCACTCGCTCTACCTCGCGTGTCTCGCGCACTTGGACGCGCAGTTGCGCGAGCTGTTCGCGTGGATGGAGGAGCGCGGGCTGCTCGAGGACACGCTCGTCATCGTCACGAGCGACCACGGCGAGGAGTTCGGCGAGCACGGCCGCGTGCTCCACGACCAGCTCTGGCGCGAGATCCTGCACGTGCCGCTGATCGTGCGCGCGCCGCGGGGCCTGGGCGCGGGCGTCGCGATCGACGCGGACGTGCGGCACGTCGACCTCGTGCCGAGCGTGCTCGAGCTGCTCGACGTCGCGGACCCGGCGGGGGAGCGCACCGGCGAGAGCTGGGCGCCCTGGCTCGCCGACCCGGCGCGCGCCGCGCCGCGTCCGGCGTACTCCGAGCACCGCTCGCGGCGCGAGCTCCCGCTCGACCTGTGGACGCTGCGCGCGGACGGCTGGCTGCTGCACGAGGACCGCGAGCGGCGCACGCTCCACCGGCTCGCGGAGGATCCGCTCGAGCAGGCTCCGCTCGACGACCCCGCGCAGGAGCAGCGCATGCTCGACCAGCAGCGCCACCACCTCGGCGCGCTGCAGCGGCTCGCCGAGCGCCTCGGCATCGGCGAGGGGATCGAGCTGTCCGCCGAGATGCGCGCCGAGCTGGAGGCGCTCGGTTACCTGTGACGCGCGCGCAGCGGCGCGGCGTCGGGCCGGCCGAGCGGCGCGAGGTCGCGCTCCTGGGCCTCGTGCTCGCGATCGGCGTGCCCGGGGCGCTGCCGCTCGGCGCGGCGGGCGTCGATCCGTACCTGTGCCTGGGCTGGCTCGCGTTCGTCGCGCCGGCGGCAGGCTTCGTCGCGGGCGCGCTCGGCCAGCGGGCCTGGCCGTGGGGCCTCGCGGCGCCGGCGACGTGGATGGCGCTCGTCGCGCTCGTCGACGTCGCGTCGCCGCGCGACCTGCCGTCCCCGCTGTGGGCGGCGCTCGCGTGGAGCGGGCTCTACGCGCTGGGTCTCGGCCTCGGCACGCGCGCGCAGGGCGCGCCGTGGCCGGGAGCGGGGATCCTGCTGCTCGCGAGCGCGCTGCTCGTCGGCCTGCCGGTGCGCGGCGGCCTGGGCGGCGCGAGCTGGGCGGAGCGCTCGCCCGCGCTCGGCGCCGCGCTGTTCGACCTCTCGCCCGCGACGCTGCTGTTCGAGTCCGCGGGCGTCGACTGGATGCGACACTCCGCCGTGTACGCGCCGGCCGGCACCGATTGGTTCGCCGGTCGGCAGCCGTACTCCGGCTCGCTTGCAGGGCCGGCCGTGTTCATGTTGGGATGCGCAGCCGCGCTGGCCGCGCGCCGCCGCGAGCGCGCAATCCCTGGCCCGGATGCTTGACCGATGGCACTTCGCAAGTACTTCTGCACGTTCCCCCAGCACCTGATCAAGGAGCCGATCATCAGCCACACGCTGGGAGCGGAGTTCGACGTCGTGCCGAACATCCGCGCGGCGAGCATCACCGACCAGCTCGCGCTCGTCGCCGTCGAGATCGAGGGGGACGTCGCCCAGATCGAGCAGGCGGTCGAGTACCTGCGCGAGCGCGGCGTGACGGTCGAGGAGCTGAAGGACGGAGAGTCGCCGATTTGAGGCCTTCGAGCGCGCTGCGCGGGCGCGCGCTCTTCGCCCTCGTCTCCGTCGGCCTGCTCGCCGTCGTCGGGACGGCGTGCCGCTCGTTCCCCGAGGACTCGCCCGGCCTGCACTGGCCGCGGCCGCGGGCGGGCGTCGTCGTCAGCGAGCACCCCGACGCGACCGAGGCGGGCGTGCGCATCCTCGACCTCGGCGGGACCGCGGCCGACGCCGCGGTCGCGACCGCGCTCGCGCTCGCCGTCGTCTACCCCCAGGCCGGCAATCTCGGCGGCGGCGGCTTCGCGATCTGGGCGCCGCACGAGGGGGAGCCGCTCGCGCTCGACTTCCGCGAGACCGCGCCGGCGCGGCTGAGCGCGGACGCGTTCCTCGAGGGCGGGGAGCCGGTGCGCTGGCGGCTGCTCGCGTCGCACCTCGCGTCGGGCGTGCCGGGCTCGCCGGCGGGGCTGTACGAGCTCCATGCGCGCTGCGGCCGGCTCCCGTTCGGGGTGGTCGCGGCGCCGGCGATCGATCTCGCGCGGCGCGGCTTCGAGGTCGACGCGTGGCTCGCGCGCGACCTGGCGGATCCCGACGTGCGCGAGCAGCTCGCGCAGCCGTACGCGCGGGCGCTGTTCTATCCCGGCGGCGCGCCGCCGCGCGAGGGCGACCTGCTCGTCAACGAGGACCTCGCGCGGACGCTCGAGACGCTCGTGCGCGAGGGGCCGAGCGGCTTCTACGAGGGCGCGGTCGCGAACCTGATCGTCGCGGAGATGGAGCGCGGGGGCGGGCTCGTCGACCACGCGGATCTCGTGGCGTACGAGGCGCAGTGGCGCGAGCCGCTGCGCGGTTGGTTCCGCGGCAAGGAAGTGATCTCGATGCCGCCGCCCAGCTCGGGCGGCATCGTGCTGCTCCAGATGCTCGCGATCCTCGACGGGCTGCCGCTCGACGGGGCGCGCCACGCGGCGCTCGCGAGCGAGCCGGACGGCGTCGGGCTGAGCGAGCGCGCGGTGCACTGGTGGATCGAGGCGCTGCGCATGGCGTTCGCGGATCGCGCGGTGCACATGGGCGACCCGGACTTCGGGGACGTGCCGGTGCGGCGGCTGCTCGCGCCGCAGTGGATCGCGGAGCGGCGCGTCGCGATCGGGGAGCGCGCGAACCCCGACGTCGCCGCGTGGGTGCCGGCGGCTGAGGTCGAGTCGGCGCAGACGACGCACCTGTCGGTGATCGACGCGGAGGGCAACGCGGTGAGCCTGACGACGACGCTCAACCTCGGGTTCGGGTCGGGGATCGCGGTGCCGGGGGCGGGCTTCCTGCTCAACAACGAGATCGACGACTTCGCGGTGCAGCCGGGCGTCCCCAACGCGTTCGGGTTGGTCGGGAGCGGGGCGAACGCGATCGAGGGCGGCAAGCGGCCGCTGTCGTCGATGACGCCGACGGTCGTGCGCGACCAGGGCCGCGCGGTCACGCTCGTCATCGGCAGCCCCGGCGGCCCGCGCATCATCACGGCGGTGCTCGAGGTGATGCTGCGCACGCTCGTCTACGAGCAGAGCCTCGCGGCGGCGATCCTCGCGCCGCGGCTGCACCAGCAGTGGAAGCCGCCGGTGACCTTCGTCGAGCCCGGCTGGGACACGGCGCTGCTCGAGCGCCTGCGCGCGCGCGGCCACGAGCTCGAGGAATCGCCGACGCGCTGGAGCAGCGTCCAGGCGATCGAGCTCGAGCCCGGCGGCCTCCCCGTCGGCGTCAGCGACCCGCGCCGCGGCGGCAACGCCCAGGTCCAGGGCCGCACGCCGACATGGCCGGCGCGACCCGGCGCGCAGGACGAGTAGGGGCGCTCGCCCGACGGGGCGCACGGGTTCGTGCGGTCGCCGAGCGTTCCCCGCGCGCCGCGCTCAGTCGTCGACGTCGAAGATGTCGTCGCCGCCCGCCGCTCCGCCGGAGTCGCCGCCGCCCGCGGGGACGGCGCCGGTCGGGTCCGGGATCTCGG